>NZ_JBLODY010000027.1:0-51728 GCF_047785625.1 Solidesulfovibrio sp. C21 | reverse complement strand
CACGTACTCCTTGTCGGCCTTGTTCTCCTCGAACCGGTCTCGCAACGCGTCGTAAGCACGCCGGAAGACCAGGGAGGGGAAGAGGTCTTCCTGGTAACGATAGAGACGAAACGCACCGGGCTTTTTCACCAGGGACCAGATGATGTGACGGTAGTTGATCCGGTGGCCGCCGCGTCCCAGGAGGCGTTGGGTGGTGAGTTGGACCTTGCCGCCGTAATACACGTCGATCCTCCCCTCATAGACTCTGACCATAATCTTTTCTCCAATGAGTCTGGAGGGTACGGAATAGACATTGCTTTTGATGGAGATGGTGCTCCAGGAACTGACCCTGGTATCGACTTCTGTAAATTCGGGAAGTCTGGCCATCGTTACTGGCCGCATCACAGCCAGTTCCTCCCCAAGCTTCGTTTGCCGGGGACGGTTTGTCTTGAGCAGCATCCGCCACAACCACATTTCGTAGGCGGTGGCGCTTTCAAAGTCGTTACTGCCGCGCAGAAGCAGGTATTGTTTCAGCCGATTTTTCAGCCCCCGGTGCATGGCCTCGACATCACCATTCTGCTCCTTTTCGCCGACAGCGATGGTCCTGGGGTGCATGCCGAAGTGACCGACCATGGCCGCGTATTCCTCGTTGAAGGCCCGCTTGCCGCTGGTCAGGTCATGGGTGGCCGCCGTGGAGTTGTCCGTTTGATGGAATTTTGGCGCATGGCCCAACCGAAATAACGCTTCCTGCACGCCTCGTTTGAGTGCGGTCAGCGATTCGGAGTGGCAGACCGTGGCCCATTCCCAGTTGGAGTATGGCAGCACCGGATGACACAGCATGTGCGGGAAGGCCTCGCCCTGTATGGTCACGCCGAGCTTGCTGGCCCAGGTGAAATCAGTCTGCATGGCCTCACCAGGACGATGTGCTTGAGGGAAGAAGACTTCCTTGTCTGGGCCGGCCAGCCCCCGCCACTGCTTGACCCGACGCTGCAAGGTCCGGAGCTGACCTGGCTCGTAAAGGCCAGGATGATGCTCCTGCAATTCCTCAAAGATCGTGCGCGCCTCAAGGTCCGGCTCCGCAACGAGGCGTGCCTCAATCAGCGGCCAGTGCTGCTCAAAAGGATCGGGGCGAGTCCGCCAGTCCCGGACCGCTTTCATCTCCGAGGGCAGTTTGCCCTCCTTGAGATACTTTGCCGCCGTGTTGCGGCTCATGCCGGCCCGTAGCGCGGCTATCCCTGTCCGTCCCGTCTTGGTCTTCTCGCTCATCAGCTTTTTCACCTGCGCATCCGTTATCATTTCAGCCGGCTATCATCTTTCCAAGAGGGAAACAGCCGGCAGTCTCCCAGGGAGGGAGGATGCACAATTCTAATTGTCGCTGATGCTCAAGAATAATTGTCGCCGATCAGGATGCCCTGTTGATTCACCTTCGGCCGCTTCGAGTCCTTCAGGTACAATCCCTTCACGTCATAGAGCACGCGATCCGTGCTGATGAGTTTCAGAAGGTACTGCTTGAGCGTCTGCTTGTGCTTGATGCCCATGCGCTCCATTATCGCAGGAGCGTCCAGACCTTCTTTGACAAGGCTACGAAGAATCTTCGGATCGTACTTCGATTCGATCTTCTTCTTCGCCTTCCCGTCCGAAACGTCAGTTGAATTACCATTCTTGGCTCCCATAACGGCTCCTTTTGCATGGAAATGTTATTTTACAGTATATATCTCTACGAATTGCTGAAAAACGCGGGAAAACGCGCATTTTCGGGGTAAAAATGCATCAAATTTCTCGTGTTTCTGGGGTGGAATTCGTAAATTGGCAGGAGGAGCCCGTTCCTGGGGTTTTTCCCGTCAGGGGACACCTAACCATAGGACGAGCCCCGAACGCCCAGGAGAAGGGATTTTACGGGGGGTGTCCCAGGACCGGTTTTGTGGCTGGAGCAGGAGATGGGCAGATTGACGCAATGATTTTGCCGTTCGAACAAGAAAAAGGCCCTCACTGAGTGAAGGCCTGTGTAAAGAACCTACTTTGCATTTTACAGAGTCACGATCCATCCGAATTTTTTCAGATGGACACATGGCTCTAAGAGTCGAAAGGAACGTCACCGATCCTAGCACTCTGTTGCAACCGTACAAGCGGTTTTCCCGCATACGGCTACGTCAATCGGTATTCGATGTATCAAGGTTGTCTAGAAAGTTTAAGCAGCTTTTAATAATGCTGTGCTACTCGAAAACAGCGGGGTTAAGTTTTTATAGGTGGCAATATTTCTATAGATCATTTCAAATTTCAATTTACCTGATACATCGAATGCCAATCGATAGTTTCTTACAAACTTCAGTCGCCCTTATGGAAATCAAGCTCTCCGTCTCCATAAGAATTTTTCCATAAGGGTTTCCTTTGGTCAATTTCAATCCGTTGAAGCCATCCCATGTCTAATCGCATCCATATTCCAAAGCATGATTTCACTTGATCTATCATGCTGTGCGAAGATCAATATCTTGATCAACGGACTTCGGTTTGCCATGAACCTCGTCCGGATATATGGGCCACCACGACTTCTGCATCTTCGATACATACGGGCTAGCTTCCGTCGCAACCTCTCCCTTGTTGAATTACTTCATAACAAGTTGGTCGTTCTTGGGGAGAAATGATTCGAGGAGCATCGCGCGATCAATCCCATGTATCCCAAGGAACGTTTATTTTTTGACTTGCTGTCTCTTCAAGAGGGGACAGCTCCCAGCGAATTTGCTAGGACTGGATTTAAAATCTACAAAGCGCCCATGGCGTTGAGTAAATTGCAAAGTTACTTTTCTATAGTTTATTTGCCAGGTATTAATATCTCTACGAGTTGCAGCAATAGTGACTGAGTCGAAGAAGCGGATCGTTCTGCTTCCATGCTGACAATCGAACCGGGGAGTGGTTGAGGGCGGAAATTCGCTGTGCTAAAAACCTGCTGAAATCACTATGGACTCCACCTGGAACGAAATTCACCGACTGGTCCAGCAGGCCGATCAGCTTGACGCTGACGGTCGTCTCACGATTTTTGAATTTCTGGCACAGATATTTTCCCTCATCCCTCTCCGTGACCGATTTCCGACTCAGGCCGAGATCGAGGAGCACGGTTCGCTGGCCAAAGCGGCCAAGAAGTACAAAGCTCCGACCGAAAAAGGTTGGAATCGGTGGTGTCGCGAGAAGCGGCCCTTTGACCGAACGGATTTCAGCACCGACCGCGCGGGTGTAGCCTGTGGCCCAGCCAGTGGTGTCCTGGTGCTCGATGTCGATAATCCCCATCTGTTTGACGCATGGATGCAAGAGCATCATCCAGATGAGTCGCTGCCCGTGACCTTGAAAGTGAAAACTGGCGGCCACGGTGAGCGATTTCATTACTATTTCCAGTATCCATCCGGGGGTGAACAATATTTTTGCCGTTCAGTAAAGGGCATCTTCGACATACGCGGCATCAGTGGCCAAGTTCTTTGTCCCGGTTCGTTGCATCCAGAGACACGAAAGCCCTATATCTTTGCTGAGAGAGCTCCCATTGCTCCTGCGCCGTTATGGCTTTTGGAAATGAGCAAAAAGTCCGAGGGTGGCAAGAAAGATGACGACGAACAAAGCCATCTCGACAGTATAAGCGAGAAACAGGTTCTGGAGATTGCTCCTGTAGATAGTTTTTTGTCTAATTTGAATCTGTCAGATGACACGAAACAGAAAATCCTCACAACTTTTCCTCAAGGGCAAAGGTCTGAACCATCTTGGTCCGTTCTTTTGGGGTTGCTCAATGCCAGTGTTGATGAGCAAAGTATCCGCACTATTTATCAAACCTACCCCATTGGAGAAAAAGCAAGAGAAAATCCAAAGTGGTTTGATCGTGAAATTCAACGAGTGAAACAAATTATTGCCCAAAATCCTATAGGGGTAAATATGCAACTCGGTTTCTCTTCTGGAGCGAATCCTTCATCTTCTGACTCTGAGTATGGAATTGTCAATGCGTTTGAAGTCTTAACGGCGCAAACAAGCTTTGAGTTTCTTATAGATAATTTTTGGCCAAAAGATGAACCGTTGCTGATCACTGGGTATGGTGGGGCTGGCAAGTCTGTTCTGACCTTACAAATAGCAATGGATCTGGTTTTCCCCCCAGCCAATGGGTTCTTGAACAAATTTAAAGTGCTTCATGGCGGACATCGTGTTCTTTTTGTGCAATCTGAAAACTCTTTGGTTGGAATGAGACGGAGGCTCGAACTTATACGCGGCGCTTATGCTATCCCTGAGGATGTTATTCAACAGAAGCTTTTCTTTCTCGGTAGAAGAAATGACATTCGGGCTTCTGGTGATATCGATAGTAAACAATTTCAAGATGTAATCAAAAAGCACCATAGTTTGATAGGGTTTGACATCATCATTGTAGACCCGCTCATAAGCTTTCACAATAAGGATGAAAATTCAAATGACGAGATGCGTAGGCTTTTAGACAATTTTTCAGAATTCTGTGAAAGCATCAAGGTTTCGCCGTTAATTATACACCACCATGGGAAATTTAAGCAAGAACGAGGCGTTGGTGGTGGGCGAGGTGCAAGTGCTATCGGTGATTGGTCTCCTAACACCTGGGAACTCGAGTATAAAGAAAAAGACAAGAAATTCAAATTCATCCATAAAAAAGCTAGAAACTTTATGTTGAACGACGATCTTGTGCTGGAATTAAAAAGTTTGAGGTTTACGGCTAATCTCCAGCAATCTAGTGGGAAAAATGATACTACTTACTATGTTATAAAAGCTTTACAAAATTTGAATGGAGTTGCTCAGACTCAAACGGTGCTGAAGAATGAAGTTGTTAATGTTTACAAAGCAGAAAATCCTGCTGGAAGTATTACCGCTGTGACGGCTGTTAAGTACATCACAGATGCCGTTAATAAAAACGCTGTTAAGGCCATCCCTGGAACACGAGGATCGATATCCTATCAGCTTTAACCCATTATACTGACAATTCACCTGCAAGATTTGTTTGGTTGCAACGGTTGCAACTTTCGACAAAATTTCAACTTGCAACAAAAAATCTAAAGATTTTAATTTGTTACTGCTGTTTTTCAGCTGCAATTGCAAGTTTGCGGTTTGCAACTGTAACCCATTAAAATCTTTCAGGTTCAACTGCAAAAATTTGGTTATATATTAGAGGGGGGTTGCTTACGCACCCCCTCCTGTCTCACAATAGTTTAGCAATGTTGAAGGAGAAGGAACTTTTCCTGCTAAAGGAACGAAAGAAACTTTCAGCAACTTTTGAAACAAACTTTGCTAATCTTTCTCCAATTTGAAAAGAATGTTCTTGAAGATCTTAAATTTGATTAGTCTATTTGGTTTTCAAAAAAACTGTGTAAAAATGCTTTCGCTTGCAAATGAGACAGAGCAGACAATTGTTGTCAATGTCTGTGTAACTACTGAATCTATATCGGAACCATATAGCGTTCAGGAGATTGCCCTTGAAAACTTTTCAAGCTATGAGAATTACTTCTTGGTTATAAAATTTGTAACCGATCTATTTGCTGTTGTTGGCGACGTGGCTTGATAGAGTTTTCCCTGTCGATGGAGATGTTATAGATATTATTTGCACACTGGTTTTTACATCAAATGCGAGGGAAGAGGGGTAGCCGAGCCTTTTCTGTTTATTCTCTTTTTCTCTGTCTCAGGTGATGACGTATGCTGACCGGGGAGGATCAGGCCTGTCTCGTGGACGATACAGAAGGAGCGGGAAGTGGTAGCTGCTGGCCACGTAGAGGGGGGTGATGTCTGAGCCAGTCTATGGGGAGCCCGTGTCGATGACTGCTGGTGATGATGCCGCCGGGTAGAAAGTGGGGCGCTCCTGCCAATCTGCTTAAATCGCTCCGTTATCCTGAGGTAATTTCTCGATCTGGGTGTCGAAAGGCCCTGGCCCAGATCACCGTGATTTGGTCTGAATTTTCATCAAATTTTCTCGGTTTTCAGCGTCATTGCGAAAAGTGCAGGAACCTGCATCATTAGACATGCTGAATTCATTGATTTTTTCTGAAGTGATTATTCGCTAGATTCAGAGCGAATAGGTAAAAATAGGGTGTGCTCATGGCAGGACTCTGCGATTTCATCCCTTCGTCAAGTCATATGTCGCCAAATACGAAGGAAACCGCGTTTTTGGGGTACGGGAAGGCGGGCGTGACGGTGTCCTCCTGTTGTTCACCACTTAACCCCCAATTTTCGACAGCAGGTGCTCAAAATGCCGGGGTAAGACTTTTCAGTCTCCCACAATCTAGCGAGAAATAGCTGTTTTCTGACAATTTACATCCACTTGTCTCAAAGCGCACCTCAGTTATTTCATCTGAAATTCGTCGGGTATTGCCACATGGTATGTCGAACCCATCTGACGCAATTTGCCGTTATTCTTCGTCAAAGCGGATTGAACTGAGAATTTCCTTCAACCCCGGAGTCGTTTTCGGCAATTTCGATGTATCGATGGGACCACGGGGAAGATCAACCCCGATAATGTGCGCGAATGTATCACCAAAACCTACGATATTTGCATCCGCTGTTTTTCTATAAATAGTAAAGCTGTCTGGGATGAGCTCGCCATTGATATCATAAGCCGCATTTTCAACGACAATCTCCGCTCCAGATACCGCTATTGCTTCGCGGATATTTTCGAGTTGCGAGTTCGGATAAATCGCAAGGAAAAGTTCACTACGGAAAGTCTTGTTTTTCATAGATTTCACTTCAGTGTTAATTTTGCCGTTAAAACTGATCCTTCTTCGCTCCGGCTTTATCTTTCAAATACGTCTCGTACTCTCTCTCCGTTATCTTGTACGTATACGTAATCTCAGAAGCAGAAGAATCCACGTCAATAAAGAAAACCAATTTTACGCGTTTCCAATTCCAAGTCCCTATATATTGCTCCAAAGAATCTTCTACAGAAGTACATTCACCATACTTCTGCTTGAACATATTAAAAACTTGTCCAGGATTGCAGGAAGAAAAAGTCATATTCACTTTGTAAATTCTTCCGTTGAAGCCTTCGTAAGTCAAAGTGTCGAGTTTGCAGTCACCGATAGCCATCTCGTCACCGGATTTCTTGAAAACGTCGATCTTATCATCCCTTGAATATTGCTTGGTCATCCCAGGAATCGCGGAGTAGTAGGTGTCCCATTCGATGCCCCGAAAGTTCAACGGTTCCGTGCTTCTTTGCGCAAAGCAGGGTAACGGCAGCAGCAGTAGGATAAGCAAGCAAACAACGCTTCTGTTCATTTTTAATTCATCCTCCGAACCAGAATCTTCTTTCCGACACCGCTGACGAGTAAGTAATAGTGGCGTCTGTCCTTGATAATCGTACACAAAGGGCTATTTAAATCCTTGTCGTAGCTGAAAGCGCTTCCTAAAGTTTCAAAGACTTCGCCAGTCGCCATTTTGACAATCGTTCCCGTCTGTATCCCATCCTTTTCCTTGAACGTATTCAGGCACTGGCTGTACTTGATGTTGTCGTCAGCCAGTCCCGTGGCAGGGGAGAGCAGGGCGAGCGCGACAACGACGGTACCGATCAACCTGGTTTTCATGGCAAACCTCGTGCTTTTCCTGGTTAAGGTTGTTTTCGGCTGGAGCTATTAATAACTTTAGTTGCTATAATTTGCAAATTAACCAGCCGATCATTTGTTATGTAACCGGAATCATTGCCATATCCTCTACACTAGCGGAGGAATGGCATGGACAGCGTACAAGACCTTTTCGGGAAGAAAATCAAATCGATACGTCGCGCCAGGGACATCACCCAGGAAAAACTGGCGGACCTGTCCGGTCTGTCCCTCCAGTACATTGGGGAGATCGAACGTGGTCGGCGTAATCCGTCCCTGACCAGCATCGAGCAACTGTCCAAGGCGTTGGACATCCCCATGGCGGAACTGTTCAGTTTGGAGGAGTTTCGGTTGCCACCGGAGGAGCTCAAAGCGATCCTGATCCGGCAGATTGAGACTGCTGATGAAGATCGGTTGCGTACCTTTTTCAGCATGGCCCAGAACCTGTTCCGGTAGCGGGATCAGTCATCCTCGGGCAGCATAATGGTCAGGACTGGCTCAGCGGTGTCACCAGGACCGATGTGGGCAATGACTTGGACGGTTTCTGTCCTGCCTGGTGCCATCAGAAACGCGACTTTGAAGTACGCTCGGTCGGTCCCTTTGCTGGTCCGGGCAGCGATCATCGCCAGTGTCAACAGATCATGGAGCCGGCCAGTCACGCTTTGACCTTGAGATTTTAATTCTTCAGGATCAAAAGCGACATAGCCGTGGAAGAGATGATCGGTAATAGCGACAGGGACTTTGAAACCGTGGGCTTTGGCCTCATCCGTGACGTCGATGAGGACACCGTCAGCGATGGCCTGTGCCCTGGTGTAGCTGTAGATGAGGTTTCCAAAAGCGTTGTCGTTACTCATCTGAGCTATCTCCATTTTGCATATCTAAAAGAGCATCGAGACGTTGACGGAAGTTTTTACACAGTGTGATGCCGACTTCCGAGTATGAGCGCGTTAACTCCCCATAAAGCTCGACGGAAGTGGAATCCATAATCTGGAAGAGCTGCTCAATAGGACGAAATGCGGTAATTATTTCGTCCTTCAACGTGAGTTTATCGGGCTTGTTTTGGTCCATGAGGTATCCTTTTGCTGTTTAGAACCAAGGATACCCTGCGACGTGGAGACGGTCACGGGGACTTGTGGGGTTTTGGAAACAGCCCTATGGAAAAGGGACGTTGGGTGTAGGACGCGATTTCCTGGGATTTTGGCCCAGGGGGGAGTCCAATGGGGGAGCTTTAGAAAAACGTCCCAGGAAGGGCCCGGTAGAGGGCAGGGGAGGGATGTCCGGGGAAAAGCCCAAGCCCAAATTTCCCCAGGGGAGTGCTTCGGCAGTTTTCTCGGAGAAAGTATTGCTATTTTAGCTGGTTCTGAAGTGCAGGTTCCTTCATCTTTTGATTTACAGCAGATTGAGCTGTGAAATTGGTCTGTTTGGAGCAGGATCAGCGACACTAAGTCCAGTGACTCTTCCCTTGGAATCTCGGTGAGATAGCTGGATTTTGCTGAAATCAGCTAGAAATAGTAGCGTCCATTGGCAGAGTCCTGCGAATTTTCAGTCCCGCGAGTACTGAAACAGTTCCATTCCTGGTCCTGGTGGAGGGTAGGGCAGGGGTGTAGAAGGGGCTGGAGAAAACCGCATAAGGGGAGAAGGGTAAACTAGTTGTGCTTGTAATTATAGCGGTGACAGTATAGTCATTGAGAGCGTAACGGAACTACGTAATGGAAAATATGCCTAGAATAGTTGAGGAAACTCAAGATGGAAATTAATGAATATCACCCTATTGATTTTAAAAATGCTGTCGACCAAATGGCAAGGCCAGAAGTTGAAAAGAAGCCTTTGCTGCCTGTCTTTGAAGCGATCCATAATTCTATCCAATCTATACAGCAAGCTGATGTGGAAAATGGAGAGATCATAGTCAGTTTTGTCCGTAAGGACGATGAATTAGACCCTAAAGGTATTGTTGAAATTCAAATAGAAGACAATGGTCTTGGATTCACTAAGGAAAATATACTTTCATTTGGAAGGTTATTCTCAACATACAAAAAAAATAAATTTAACTGCAAAGGAATCGGCCGTCTTGCTTTTTTTGTCCCTTTTTTCAATGTTAATATTGAGAGTATTTATAGGGAAGGTCAGCATTTTTTCGAAATAAATGAGACAGTAACTGAGAAAAATTTTTACACGATAGTCCAAGTCAAGCCAAGAGAAGTTAAAAATACAGAAGTTTCGACCAAATTAACACTTAGCGGCTTAAACCCTTCCTTTGCGTCATTATATAAAATCCCGTCTGGCACAGTAAAAAATGAGATCGTCCAACATTTTTTGCCATCGCTGCTTTCGATAAAAAATATAAAGTTTAAAATTGTTGATGGGGAAGAGTATTATTTAGATGATAGTGTACAAGATGTGACTCGTGATGCCCCGATTGTTTTAGATCGAAGCACTTTTGAAATTTATCACCTAAAAAATCGTTCACCGCATAGGGCAAAGCACAAGGTCATCCTTTCTGCTGATGGAAGGAGCGTTAAAGAGGAGACAATTAACTTTTTACCGGCAGGGAAAATTGGTGAAGGGACTGATAAATTTTACTTAAATACTGTCGTTATATCAGATTATTTAAATGAAAAACTTAATGCACAAAGAACAGATTTCAATATTCCACAAGTAAAGTGTCATACAAATGAATGCATTGATTTAGGGACTATATATGGCAAGGTGTTTGAGTCTTCAAGGGCTTTTTCGAGAGAAAGTATTAAGTTTTTAGAGAATGTTTTGGATCGGCTGATAGAAAAAACATTTGATGATTTACCCCACCTTTCGTTTTTAAGAGAGGATAATGATATCAGGAAAAATCTCAGACTTGGAGATGATGCCAGCGCCGTTAAAGATGCATATGTTAAGAAATTTGCAGAAAAGCAAGTCGAAAGTTTCAATTATGTTAGAGCAATATCGAAAAAATACGAAAAAACAGGAATTCCATGTTTTGATGAATTTCGTGTAGAAGCCCTTGAAAAATTAGATGAAGGAATGAAGATTAACCATGCCCCGCTTGTTTCTTACATTAAATATCGAGATTTTGTCCTAAATTTATACGAGAAACTGCTTGAAAAAAAGGCGGATGGAAATTATCAACCAGAAAAAATTTTACATAATATATTGTTTCCGACAAAAACTGAAAGTGTTGACGCGAAATCTGACTATTTTAATCATAATCTTTGGATAGTTGACGATAGGTATGCTGTCTATGATTTCCTGGTGTCGGATATGCCGGAAGGTGCTTTCTTAGGGTCGCCATACGATCCGAAGGATAAGCGATATGATATATGCGCAGCATATTCTGATCCTAGCGGAGAAGAACATAATGTATTTGTCGTCGAATTGAAAAAAACTAGCTTGCCGTTGTCGGAAAATAATGATCCTATTTCACAGCTCAAAAATTATGTTCAAAGAATGATAAATGGCAAAATGACAAGATATTCTGGGACACGGATCAACATCACGGGATCAACCCAGTTTTTTGGTCTTGTTCTTTGTGATATACATAGTGGATATTTTAAAGAGTATATGATCGGCGGGCATAGTTTGAAAAAGAGACCAGATGGAAAATCTTATCATAGTGTGATGTTAAATGATAGGCTATTCGTAGAGGTGACAAATTACGAGAATTTATTGGATATTGCACATCTTAGAAACAAAGTTTTTATTGAAAAGCTCAATCATAAATAGTCTAGAGAAGTTCTCTGGAGAGCATGAGAAAATTTTTGTAAAGCCTCTGAACAACTTAAGCCCCAATATCCCCAGGGGAGGGCTTCAACTGTTTTCTCGAAGAAAGTATTGAGATTCTGCTGGTTCAGAAATGCAGGAAGCTGCATCTCCTGATTTTAAGCAGATTGGGTAGTGAAATCGTTACTTATCAGAGCAGAATCAGCGGCATAAGAGCTGGTTTGGTCTTTCCCCGTGATTTCAGTGAAATAGCTCGGTTCTGCTGGAATAGTCAGGAAAATGGAATACCGGGTCGCAGGACTCTGCGATTTTCAGTCTCGATCAGTGCCAATGTCACAGAAACAGCCCCATCACCGGTCCTGGGAGAGGGTAGGGCAGACATAGTGACGTATCTAACCGTAATAATGCACTTTCTGAAATGCGCGTTTTCTCGCGTTTTTGATCAATCAGTATTTACACCTTTTCGAGGATATCCCATCTTTTGCCGTTAAAAATGATTAATCAGCTTTAGCACGACTCCAGTTGACATCCTTTGTTTTTGCTTTAAGCTCAAATCTGAAACTACGACATCAAAAAAACAAGGAGATGTACCCATGCCTATCGCATCTAAATTCGACGCGATGAAACTTCGCACCATGATCACCGAAGGTAAAACTGCTCAGCAAATTATGGATGCCTTCGATATTCCCAAAACCACCCTGAAAAACCATCTCACGAAGCTGATGACGTTGGATGAGAAGTTCTACAAGATCGAAGGGATGGATGCTCGTGTGGCATCTGGAAGCGTGAAGTTCTCTGGTACTGGTCTCCGTCTGTCCCCGACGCTCCTGGCCAACTACGGCTTCAAGCAGGGCGACGAGTTCAAGGTCTCCTGCTTGGAAGAGGGGAAGATTGTGCTGGAGAAGAAGTAGCTAGAATTTCGGATAGTTCTGTGAAGAGGCCCGCGTCGACCTGGAAAATTGGTTGACGTGGGTCTTTACTTTGAATTTTTGAAAGTGCTATAGATAATGCTACTTGCGTGAATAAATTAAAGGAAATCGCCCAATGCCTACATGTGTTACACCTCAATGGCATATTGATGTACCTGGCACTCGCTGGTTTAGAGCTGATTTACATGTGCATACATTAGATGACCATCCTTGTTCAGAGTTCAAATGGCCCGCTGGTGTTTGTGGTGAACCTAATAATGAAGAAGTGCAGTCATTATACGCAAAAAAATTTTTAAAAAATGCTATAGAAAAACAAATCGAAGTAATCGGATTAACTCCACACGCAATTCGATCAAGTCAAACATCGGATTCAAGCGCTACATGGGCGATAGTAGATGAATGGCTAACTGGGGTCGATAATGATGGAATAGCTTTCAAGGATAAAATATATGCTATATTTCCAGGATTTGAACCAAGTCTATATAACGGAGCAGCGGGTCTACACCTATTGTTTTTATTTGACCCTTCAATTGGCAAGCAGGCGTATTTTGACGCTTACTCCGAAGTAATGGGAGCTGTACCTGCATGGCAGGGAAATTCTCTAAACATGAGTAATAAATCAGCGTGGGAGGCTTTTAACTCACTGCACACGTTGCAATTACGATTAAAACCTGACTGGAATTATATTTGTTTAGCTGCTCATGCCTTTGGTGAAAAAGGGTTATTTAAACTCCAAAGTCAAGTCCTGGGAGCATTTCCACATCAATACATTTCAGGGTTGCAACTTGGAAATTCTATGATTCCAGAAAGAGCATATATGAACAAACCGTGGCTGAAGGATTCTATGAAAGAATATCATCAAGGATTTTTCCATTCTAGCGATTCGTATTCTTTTGATGACATTGGTAGTTTTTTTTTCAATGTTTAAGCTGGCGAGCCCGACAATAGAGTCACTTCGACAAGCTTTTTTGGCAAATGATTCAAGAATAAAAATATGCTATATAAAACAAGATGAAAATATGGTTTTAGATTCAAATTTACCCCAACCTTCCCCCTGGAATAGGTAGTGGCTAAAATCAATTAAGATTACTGGTGGATGTTCTTTCTTCAATTCGGAAATTGACCCACAAAAACCTGCCTATGAAGAATTTGATTTTAGTCCAGATTTAACGTGCATTATAGGTGGAAGAATGTCTGGAAAATCTACATTGTTAGATGGGATTCGTTATGAATTTAAGCATGAGTTGCCTAGGAATAAGCAGTTACAGAAAGATGTCGTTGATCGAGCTAAAACAAAATTTTTATCAGGGAATCCTTCCCTTGAAATAGAAATTAAAGGACCAGAAAATGAAACACTACCTCTTAAAGATCGTTGGTGTGCACGGTTCTATACTCAAAGAGAAATACAGCAAATTGCAAATGATCAATCTTCATTGAAAAATATCATATATAGCTTCAACGATAACGGCCATTGCGATCTGAGTGATGCTGAGAATGAATTGCTATCGTTAAATACTGACATTGAATTGTTGGCAAATAAATTGCTAACTGCAAGAGAGAGGCTATTGCAAGCCGAAAGTATATTCCTGACTGCAAAAAAATCTAAAGAAGCTCTTTCTAAATTCCACGATGCTGGCATAGATGATCTAGAAAATTTGCAGAAAGATGCATCAAAAATCAAGCAAAATACTACAAAAATAGTTGAAGCAATTGCTGCTATTAGTTCTTTGCCACAAAACATTGAGAGTATTGCTCCTGGTGACATGTTGCATGCGTTGTCGAAAGATTTATTAGATGAAAACAAATTGGGTAATGATCTAATCTATAAGACGAAAAAATATAAAATCGCAAGGCGTTACATGCTATGCATTGTAAATTCTTTATTGAAAGACCTGAGTTCACTTTCTGCAGGATTCGATATGTTGCTATCTAAAACAAAAAGCAATATCATAGAAAAATTAGTTGAGCTCGGCGAAGCACCTGAACTAATCAATCAGTTTGATAAATTAACAAGAGACTCGAAAGATTACGAAATCGCTGAAAAAAATCTTCTGGAGGCAAAGATAAAATATCTTCATGATCTACGTGATTTTGTTAAAAAAATTAAAATCAGACGAAATTTGCTTGGAGCCAAAGGAGCTCTGCTATCCAAAAACATAGAATCTATTTCAGAAATATTTAATGATTCAATAAAAGTTTCTATTATACAAAATGGTTGCAACGAAAAACTAAATGATTGGGTGCAAAGTTTAAAAGATCAAGGAATAACGCGATGGTGGAATAGCTGTCGAGAAAAAAAGCATAACGTATCACCACAAGAACTTTATCATAATTTTAAACACAATAAATTGGACCTATGCGGTATGAGCAATATCGTCTCCGGAAAATTTATATCAAAAATAAACTTCGAAAATAAAATAAAATTGTTGAGCATATATAGTGAAGATACTTTTGTTGTAGAGCTTTTAGTTGACCAAGCAAACAATGACTACAAACCCTTGCAAGAGCTCTCTGGTGGAGCCCAGATTAGTGTTTTATTGTCATTGATTTTAGAATCTGGTGATTCTACACCACTTGTTATTGATCAGCCTGAAGATGAGATAGACAAAGCTTACTTATTTGATGTCCTTATCCCTTCATTGCGTCGACTCAAAGGAAAACGGCAAATTATTTTTTCAACACACGACCCAAATATTGTAGTGAATGCTGATGCTGATTTAGTAATATATCTTGAGGCAAATTCAAAAAAAAGTTGTGTAAAATCTAGAGGGGCAATTGAAGAAGTTGGTATAAAAAATGCGATTATAAAAATACTTGATGGCGGTGAAGAGGCATTCAAACTCCGAAAACAAAAATATGGGTTTTGATTTGCATTGTAGTTTTTAAATAAATCTATGCCAATCTTTTATAAAAACATAGAATACGCTGGCCTTTATGACTTGCATAGGTCTATAGGCCAGAAGCCTATGGTTAGTGTGGAAATATTTTGTTCGAGAATCCGCTCCAGACGCATTAAAAACAATGGTGAACTAAGTGATTTGGATATATCACAAGCTCTTTTTTTGGATAAACATGAGTATTTTTCGCGGTACGCCAAAAGAAAAACTGAGTTAACAGTGGATGGTAAAACTATAATTCTTGAAGAATACTTTGAAAAATATAGTGGCCATGCTGTGTCCTACGGATCTTTTCGGCAGAGAGCTCTATGTCTAAATAAACGGCATATTTTGGATAACAATTCTTTAAATGACGCTTTGAGTAGGGATAATAGTAATTGGATTTCTTTCTATGGAGGAGGAAGGAAAAGAGGATTTGTCTATGAAGGAGACCTGTATCCGAAGTATTGTGGGAAACATTTTAATAGTGTAACATCTTTTTTGCGAACGGTTGGGAAATATTCAGAAAAAGCAACAATATGGAGTAGATTGAAGAAAAACTGGAGATTGGATGACGCTATATCAGAACCAGTCCTTTCTATTGATGAGCGACCTGGAAAAATATATTTGATTGAGAATTCTTGTACGCATGAAAAATACGTTGGCTTGACTGTGATGTCTTTACAAAATAGGTGGGGGCATCATCTACGAACGGCATTTGAATCGATTTCAAACACTCCATTGCACAAATCTATAAGGGAGTTTGGAAAAGACAATTTCACGATCACCTGTATTGAGGAAAACCTTTCACAAGATATTTTGCCAGAGAAAGAAAAGTATTGGATCGAAACTCTTGACACAATTATACCCAACGGTTTGAATGTGTTAGAAGGTGGACAAACTGGTGGCGGACGAAGAAAAAAGATTATCTATGACGGTGTTGAATATGCTTCAGTGGTTCAAGCGACCTGTCTTCTTTCGCAAAAGACCGGTCTACCAGAACACGTAGTTGCAAAGCGGTTATTAGCAAATGAAAAAATGCCTGTAAAGGCTAGGACGCATAGTAAACATCCTGATGCTGGGTCTAATCTCTGGCGCAGGTGGAAACAACTGATTAGAGATACGAGATTAAATATTCGAAACGGTGAAATAGCTAACGAATGGTTTGAATATGATAACTTTAAAAATGATACATTAAAAACCTACAATCCTGCACTTTGTTTAACTCGTAAAGATGAAACTCTTCCATGGGGAAAAAATAATTTTGAGTGGACTACTAAGAAAGAACGCGTGACAAAAACTTTTGGCGGAAAGTATATTATTGAAGGAATAATTTATAATTCTTTGACAGCTGTTGCTGAAAAATATGAGATTAATTTGACGACATTGAAATATAGAATTGACAAGCTACATATGAATATTGAAGAAGCTGTAAACAGGAAATTGGGTAAAACGTCAAAAAATAATAGTGGTGGGATTGTTTTTGAAGGTATCCGCTTTGACTCTGCAAATAAAGCCCATATTTATGCTGCTCAAAAGTACAATATCTCGTTGTCTAAAGCAAAAGATAGAATAACTCGCGGATTGCCACTTGATAAACCTGATCATGCTATCCCTTGTGTGGTTAATGGGATTAATTTTAAAAGTGAATCAGCTGCCGCAGCACATTTCGGCATAAACAAAAGTACATTTCAAAAAAGGAAAAGGTTGGGATGGTCTTTGGAGCAAGCACTTGGACTTATAGCGAAAGAGGCGTGATCCACTGTAGTTTGCCGTGCAGCCTCCTGCATCACCACATAACCCCTTGATATTTCTAAATAACATACTGAAATGATTAATTATTTCCATTAATCCATCCTCCCCAACGTCCTTTTTTCTCCTCCCCAGAATAAAAACCCCTTGACCTCCCCGTACCAAATCCGTACTTACCCCGAGCCAACGACGCGCCAACGAAGCCAACGGTTTTGGCCCCCAACTTTTTCTTGGGAACGAAAGATTTGGGGTTGACTTCGGGACGAGTTTGGGGCATTTAGCCTGTTCCCTGATTCTGTTTATAGGACCGTAGCTCAGGGGGAGAGCGCTTGCTTGACACGCAAGAGGTCGGGAGTTCAAATCTCCCCGGTCCTACCAGCTTGCGACCAACAGGGAGGCCTCGGCCTCCCTTTCTTTATAGAGCGATTGGGGTGTTACCGCCACCCAAAGAAGGCAACGTGCTCGTCACTTTAGAGGATTCATCCCTGGAGGCTGCTGCCGGCGAAGCCTGCGGCCAGGTTCTGTCTCGGGGCATTTCCGGTAAGCGCATGAAAAATGCCGTGGCCTGTCTGGTCGACGGCAAAGCTCTCGATTTGACCGCGCCGCTGCCGGAAGGAGCGCGCGAGATCGCGCCGGTCGCCGCCGACTCTCCCGAAGGGCTCGCCATCATCCGGCACTCGACCGCCCACATCATGGCCGAGGCCGTCAAGAAGCTTTTCCCCGCCGCCCAGGTGACCATCGGTCCGGCCATCGAAAACGGCTTCTACTACGATTTCGCCTTCGAACGCCCCTTTACGCCTGAGGATCTCGAGGCCATCGAGTCGGAGATGCGCAAAAGCATCGCCGCCAATGCCCCCTTTTCCTGCACCTCTGTGCCGAAGGCCGACGCCAAGGCGCTTTTCGCCTCCCAGGGCGAGGTCTACAAGCTCGAGATCATGGACGAGAACATCGTGGGCGACACGGTTTCCCTCTATCGTCATGGAACGTTCACCGACCTGTGCCGCGGCCCCCATGTGCCGACCACGGGCGCGGTCAAGGCGTTCAAGCTCCTCTCCGTTGCCGGCGCCTACTGGCGCGGCGACGAGAAGCGCCCCATGCTCCAGCGTATTTACGGCACCGCCTTTGCCTCGGAGGCCGATCTCAAGAAGTATCTGCATCATCTTGAGGAAGCCAAAAAGCGCGATCACCGCAAGCTCGGCACCCAGCTCGACCTCTTCAGCTTTTCCGAGGAAGTCGGCGCCGGCATGCCCATCTGGCATCCCAAGGGCGAGCTGATCCGCACAATCCTCGAGGATTTCGAGCGTCGCGAGCACCTGCGGCGCGGCTACCAGCTCGTGCGCGGCCCGCTCATCCTGCGCCGCGAACTCTGGGAGCGCTCCGGGCACTACGACAATTATCGCGAGAACATGTATTTCACCGAGATCGACGGACAGGCCTACGGCATCAAACCCATGAACTGTCTGTCGCATATGCTCATCTATAAATCGCGCGTGCGCAGCTACCGTGATCTGCCCCAGCGCTACTTCGAGCTCGGCGTGGTGCATCGCCACGAGAAATCGGGCGTGCTGCACGGGCTCATGCGCGTGCGTCAGTTCACCCAGGACGACGCCCATATCCTGTGCCGCCCCGATCAGCTTCTTGAGGAAATCGCGGGCGTCATCAAATTCGTCCAGGATGTGGTGGCGCTTTTCGGCTTCGACTACGAGGTGGAGTTGTCCACCCGGCCGGAGAAGTCCATCGGTTCGGACGAGGACTGGGAACGCGCGACCAAGGCGCTCATCGACGCCATGGATTCGCTTGGGCTGCCCTACGACATCAACGAGGGCGACGGGGCCTTTTACGGCCCGAAGATTGACATCAAGCTCAAGGATGCCTTAGAGCGCCGTTGGCAATGCGCCACGGTGCAGTGCGACTTTACCTTGCCGGAACGTTTCGATCTCGTCTATACGGATGCGGATGGGGAGCGCAAACGGCCCGTCATGCTGCACCGGGTGATTCTCGGCGCGGTGGAGCGATTTTTAGGCGTGCTTATCGAGCATACGGCCGGGGCGCTGCCCACGTGGCTGTCGCCGGTGCAGGCGCGCATCCTCATCGTTACAGACGCCCAGAAGGACTTTGCCGAAGAGGCCTTGGCCAAGCTCGCCGAGGCCGGCATTCGGGTCGAGTTGGACGAACGCAACGAAAAGCTGGGCTTCAAGGTTCGCGAGGCCCAGATGGAGAAGATCCCCTACATGCTCGTGGCAGGGGATAAGGAAAAGGAACTCGGCGGCCTGAACGTGCGGCTGCGGTCCGGGGAGAATCTTGGCGTCAAGTCCCTGGACGAGGTCGTGCTTATGATTACGGCCGATTGCCAGGAACCGTTTAAGCGTGGAGGTATGCGCTATAACTTCCGCTCCCAGTAGTGACCCCCGGTGTAATCACCGGATTCGTGCCCGTGAAGTGCGGGTGATCGCCGACGACGGTGCCCAGGTGGGTATCATTCCCACCAGCGAGGCGCTGCGCATGGCGCAGGAAAAGGGACTCGACCTGGTCGAGGTCGCGCCCAACGCCGATCCGCCCGTGTGCCGCATCATGGACTTCGGCCGTTTCAAGTACCAGCAGCAGAAGAAGCTGCAGGAAGCGCGCAAAAAAGCTTCCACGGTCCAGCTGAAGGAGATCAAGGTCCGGCCCAAGACCGACGAGCACGATTACCAGACCAAGCTCAAGCACATTCGCCGCTTCCTGGAAGAAGGGGACCGTTGCAAGGTGACGGTGTTTTTCCGCGGACGCGAGATCGTGCACAAAGACCGGGGCGTGCTCATCCTGTCCCGTGTCGTGGCTGATCTGGGGGAACTGGCCAAGGTGGAGCAGGAGCCGCGCACCGAAGGCCGCATGATGACCATGCTGCTTGCCCCGCAAATCAAGAAAACGCTCGCGCCTGCTTGATGCGGTCGCGTCCAAGGAGTCCGATATGCCCAAGATGAAGACCAACCGCAGCGCGGCCAAGCGGTTCACCAAGACCGGTTCCGGCAAGTTTGCCCGCCGCCGGCAGAACCTGCGCCATATTCTGACCAAGAAAAACGCCAAGCGCACCCGCCGCCTGGGCCAGGGAACCCTGGTCGACAAGGCCAACGAAAAGGCCGTGCGCCGGCTTTTGCCCTACGCCTAGGCGGACTGGGCTTATCCATACCACGCTAAAGGAGCCCGATCATGCGCGTCAAACGTGGACAAGCCGCCCATAAGCGGCACAAAAAATATTTGAAGATGGCCAAGGGCTTTGTCGGAGCCCGCGGCGTTCTCTACGAAACCGCCCGCGAGGTGGCCGAACGGTCGCTGGTTTATGCCTACCGCGACCGCAAGCAGCGCAAGCGCCAGATGCGCAAGCTCTGGATCATCCGCATCAATGCCGCCGCCCGCCTCAATGGTCTGTCCTATAGCGTGTTCATGCGCGGATTGACCCTTGCCGGCGTGGAACTGGACCGCAAGGTCCTGGCCGATATGGCCGTGCGCGAAAAGGACAGCTTCCAGAAGCTGGCGGAGCTGGCCAAAGCCAAGGTGAATTAAGTTGGGAAGCCAACCCACGCTCGTTGCCGAGCTAGAGGGCCTGGTCGGGGAGTGCGCCGCGCGTCTCGACCAGGCCTTGGCGCTTGAGGACCTCGAGGAAATCCGGGTCGCCTATCTGGGGCGCAAGGGCCGGCTGGCCGCGCTCATGTCCCAGCTCCCGGGCCTCGATCCCGATGTCCGTCGCGCGGCCGGACAGGCCGCCAACACGGTCAAGCAGTCCCTGACCGGCCTGTACGACGACAGACTGGCGGCGCTCAACCGCGCGGCTCAAAACGCCGCCCTGGCCGGGTTCGATCCCACAGAACCGGGACGTGTCCCCTTTGCCGGAAGCCTGCACCCCATCACCCTGGTGACGGCGGAAATCTGCAAGGCCTTCGCCGAGCTGGGCTTTTCCATCGTCACCGGGCCGGAGATCGAGACCGACTACTACAATTTCGAGGCGCTCAACATGCCTCCCGAGCATCCCGCCCGGGACATGCAGGATACGCTGTACATCACGGACAACGTGGTGCTGCGCACCCACACCTCGCCCTTGCAGGTCCGCACCATGCTGGCGCAAAAGCCGCCGGTCGCGGTCATCGCCCCGGGCAAGGTCTACCGCCGCGATTCCGACCTCACCCATACCCCCATGTTCCACCAGATCGAAGGGCTGCTCGTTGGCGAGGGCGTGTCCATGGCCGATCTGCGTGGCACGCTGACCGCCTTCGTGCGCCGTATTTTCGGTCCGAAAACCAATGTGCGCTTCCGACCGAGCTTTTTTCCCTTTACCGAGCCGAGCGCCGAAGTGGATATCTCCTGCGTCATCTGCGGCGGCACGGGGGAGACCGAGGCTGGCACCTGCCGGGTGTGCAAGGGCACCGGGTATGTCGAGATCCTGGGCTGCGGCATGGTCGATCCCAACGTGTTTGACGCCGTGGGTTACGACACCGAACGCTACACCGGGTTCGCCTTCGGCATGGGCGTGGAGCGCGTGGCCATGCTCAAGTACGGCATCGGCGACCTGCGCATGTTTTTTGAAAACGACGTTCGGTTCCTCAGCCAGTTTTAACGTTTAGGGGCTCTTTCCCCATCCCTGACCCGGCTTTTCGCCGGGCAAGCCCACACCAGGGCTCCCTTTGGGAGTTTTTCGGGAGGGTGGGGTCCGGGGAGGGAACCCCTTTTTGCAAAAAGGGGTTCCCTCCCCGGCCGCCGGAGGCACACACATCATGCTGCTCAGTTTAGCCTGGCTGCGCGAATTCACGCCCTATGAGGGCACTCCCCAGCAACTTGCCGGCCGTTTGACCATGCTCGGCCTGGAAATCGAGGAGATCAAAAATCCCTTCGAGGACATCGCGTCGGTGGTTGTCGGCAAGGTGCTCACCCGCGAGGACCATCCCGACTCCGACCACCTGTCCTGCTGCACGGTGGACGTCGGCGGGGAAGCGCCTCTGCCCATCGTGTGCGGCGCGCCCAATGTCGCCGCCGGCCAGCATGTGCCCGTGGCCATGGTCGGCGTGACGCTGCCGGGTGGGCTCACCATCAAGAAGAGCAAGATTCGCGGCCAGGTGTCCGAAGGCATGATCTGCTCCGAATCGGAGCTGGGCCTGGCCGAGGAACGCAGCGGCGGCATCCTGGTCCTGCCCGAGAGCGCGACCATCGGCTGGAGCCTGCCCGACGCATTGGGACTCGACACCTGCGTGCTCGACGTTTCCATCACGCCCAACCGGGCCGACTGCCTAAGCGTCCTTGGCATCGCCCGGGAAGTGGCCATGGCCTTCGACCTGCCGCTCACCCTGCCCAAGGTGTCCTATCCCGAGTCCGGTCCCAATGCCGCGACCCAGGTGGCCATCGAGATCGATGACCCGCAGCAGTGTCCGGTCTACCGGGCCAAGCTTGTAACCGGCGTCACGATCGGCCCTTCCCCGGACCGCATCCGCTGGCGGCTTTTGGCCATCGGCCAGCGCCCCATCTCCAATATCGTCGATGCCACCAACTACGTGCTGTTCGAACTCGGCCAGCCGCTGCACGCCTTCGACCGGGCCAAGCTCGCCGGTAACACGGTCAAGGTGCGAAACGCGGTCGAGGGCGAGAAGATCACCACCCTCGACGGCCAGGAACGCCTGCTCACCGCCCGCGACCTGCTTATCTGCGATGCCGGAAAGCCCGTGGCCCTGGCCGGCGTCATGGGCGGCGAGAACAGCGAGATGGGTTCCGACAGCACCGAGGTGCTGCTCGAGTGCGCCGTGTTCCGCCCGGGCGCCATCCGCAAGACCGCCCGGCGGCTGTCCCTGCCGAGCGAGGCCTCCTACCGCTTCGAGCGCGGCGTGGATCAGGTCGGTTCGGTCTACGCCATGCATCGGGCCGTTTCGCTCATGCTCGAAACCGCCGGCGGCACGGTCCTGCCCGGCGAGGCCGTGGCCGAACCCCGTCCCTATACGCCACGTGGCATCGGCTTCCGTCCGGCTCGGGCCAGCCTGCTTTTGGGCGAGGAAATGCCCGAGGATTTTTGCCGCAAGACGCTTACCGCGCTGGGCTGCAAGCTGACGGACACCGATCCCTCCGGGACCATGGCCGTGACCCCGCCGTCGTACCGCCTGGACCTCGAGCGCGAGGCGGACCTCATCGAGGAAGTGGGGCGGGTGTACGGCCTGGACCGCATCGCGCCGAAGCTCCCCCGGGTGTCCAAGTCCCTGGACGACGCGTCGCCCGAGACGGAGTTCGGCTTCTGGGCGAGGCTTCGGGCCTACGCCGTGGGCGTCGGGCTTCGCGAGGCGGTCAATTACAGCTTTGTCGGCCACAGCGACCTCGATCTTTTGTGCCTGGATGCGTCCTGCCGTGTTTCGGTGGCCAATCCGCTGTCCGAGGAACAAAACGTCATGCGCCCCATGCTGGCCCCGGGGCTGCTGAACTCCGTGCGCCACAACCTGGCCCAGGGCAACGCCAACCTGCGCCTTTTCGAGGTGGCCCGGATTTTCACCGCCGACGCGGCTTCGGACTCCACGGCCCGGGAGGCCGGCCGGATGGGACTGGCCTTGCACGGCGCGCGCCATCCCGAAGCCTGGCCCTGGCCCAAGGACGTGGAAGCCGGCTATGCCGACATCAAGGGGCTGGTGGAAGGGCTTCTTGCCCATTTTCATCTGCCCGAGCCGACCTTCTCCCGGGTCGAGGACCAGCCCTGGCTGGCGCCGCAGGTGGATGTGACCTGCGGTCCGGTGCGCCTGGGGCTCATCGGCCAGGTCACGCCCGAGGTGGCCGACGCTTTTCATGCCAGAAGTCCGCTGTGGATCGCCGAACTGGATATCGATGCCTTGCGGGTCCTGGTCGACGCCCAAAAGACGGTTTTCGCGCCGCTGCCGGGATTCCCGCCCGTGCGCCGCGACATCACCCTGGCCGTGCCGGCCGGCGTGACCGTGGGCGCGGTGCTGGCCGCCCTCCGTGGGGCCAACGTCCCGATCCTCGAGGATGTCGTGCTCATCGACGCCTACAAGCCCGAGGGGGCGGCTGACCGGCGGCTGACCTTCCGCATCACCTACCGCCACCCGGCAAAGACGCTCAAGGACAAGGAAGTGGACAAGGTCCACGAGGGACTGGCCAAGTCCGTCCTGGCCTCGCTGCCCGTGACCCGGCCATAACCCGGGGCAGGGCGGTCGCCCGGCGTCCCGTACGCGTGGCGACGATACGATACGAAGGAAAGAGCCCCGGCGCGCAGGCGTCGGGGCTCTTTTGGCGTCGGGAAAGGGAGGGTTGGAAGGCGTTGTGGAAAAACGGCTTTGCCAGGGCTATTTGATCAGCCGTGCGTCGAACGGAAAGGGGCGTGGCGCAGAGGCGGAGATGGACGCGAAATCGGGATGGTTCGGGTTGATCAGATAGTTCGTTTCCTGGGGGATCACGACGCTCGGGACGGCAAGCACGGGTGTCCGCCCTTGGCTGATCCAGGCATCACCAATGTGTTTGCAGGCGGGATGTTCGATTCTCTGCCAATCGGCAGGCAAGTCGTGCGGGGAAATGTTTGTGACAAGCCTCGAAGCGAACATCAATCGGATGCAACTGTATTGCGCTGCGGCAAGAAGTGTGTAGTCTTGTACGTGCACAAGGATTTCAAGTTCTGCCAGAGACAGTGTCGCTGCCGCGTAGACGACAGCCTTTCCTTTGGTGTTCCAACGCCCACCGTAGGCTTTCGCGCCATCTCCGGACAGCGCCGTTGCGATGTGTCGCGTTTGGAAGACACGCCAACCGGTCATCAGCTGAAGACGCCGTATTCGATGCGTCCTAAGACATCCAGGACAAAATCAGCACCTTCTTTTGTTTCGGCATACTGAAGAGGGGACTTTTTTTGAAATATGGCCAGGGGCTTGGAAAGCCACTGCTGTGCCTTTTTTGTGTTGCCAAAAACTTCTGTTGCACGCTTGATGATATCGGCAATGAGAGAGATATCCTCAAAATTTTCAGTGTATATGGCAGAGTCAAGGGGGCGTTTTTGCAGGATTTGTGGAGGAAATGTGCTGCTGACAGTGTATTTTATTCTGGTACTACTGTAACTCCCGCTGAGGCATAAGCCCCTTCTTTCGCAGAGCGCAAACGCCTCGGACAGCGCCTCCCGCTTCGCCCAGGCACGGGCAAGCTGCTTTCCTGAACGGGAAGAAACAGATTGTTTGCGTTTCGGATGCACAGGCATGTGAAAATCTCCTTATCAAAGCCATAAAGATGGCCATAAGCCGTGTCAAGGAGGCGGGGATATCATGGGTTTTTCATGAGTTCGGACGCGGCCCTTGGGCGCAGGCAAGTTCTGTGCGAAAAGCCCCGGCGCGCAGGCGTCGGGGCTCTTCTTGCGTCGGGCGGGTCGGCGGGCTAGCCCTTGATGAAGGCCAGCAGGTCGGCGTTGACCTTGTCCTTTTCCGTGGTGCACAGGCCGTGGGGTGCGCCGGGGTATTCCGTAAGCGTCGCGCCCCTGACCAGCTTGACCGCCGCCCGGGAGGCGGCGTCGATGGGCACGATCTGGTCGTCGTCGCCGTGCAGGAACAGCGTCGGCACGTCGATCTTTTTCAAGTCCTCGGTCTGGTCGGTTTCCGAAAAGGCCTTGATGCAGAAGTAGGCTGCCGGAAGGCCGGCCAGCATCCCCTGCCGCCAGAAGGATTCCCGGACGCCTTCCGAGACCTTGGCCCCGGGCCGGTTGTAGCCGTAGAAGGGCAGGCTCAAATCCTTGAAGAACTGGGAGCGGTCCTTGGCCACCCCCTCCCGGATGCCGTCGAAGACGGCCATGGGCAGGCCGCCGGGATTGTCCCGGGTCTTCAGCATAAGCGGCGGGATCGCGCCGATGAGCACGATCTTGGCCACCCGGGCCGAACCGTGGCGGGCCAGATAGCGGACCACCTCGCCGCCGCCGGTGGAATGCCCCACATGGACCGCGTCCTTGAGGTCAAGGGCCTCGGTCAGCGTGGCCAGGTCGTCGGCATAGGTGTCCAGGTCGTTGCCGGACCAGGTCTGGTCGGAGCGGCCGTGGCCGCGCCGGTCGTGGGCGATGACCCGGTAGCCGTGCGAGGCCAGGAAGAACATCTGATCCTCGAAGGCGTCGGCGGTAAGGGGCCAGCCGTGGCTGAAAACCACCGGTTGTCCCGAGCCCCAGTCCTTATAATACAATGTCGCGCCGTCTTGGGTGGTAATGGTCGCCATTGTCGTATGCTCCTTTGGGCTGCGCTGTGAGCCCCTCCGGGGGCGCCTGTCGACGCCTGACGGTTGCGGGCAAAACCCTTTTCCCCGCAGGGTAGTGCATCACGGGCGATTGTAAAGCCTGCCCGCCCCGGGGTTGACCCCGGAAGGCGTCTTGGCGCATGAACACCGGATATGCCGCAACGGACCTACAAGATAGGTGAAGTCGCCGGTCTGACGGGACTCAAACCCTTTGTGCTGCGTTTTTGGGAAACCGAATTCCCGCAGCTTTCGCCCGTGCGCACCCAAAAGGGGCAGCGCCTCTACACCGACGAACACCTCGAACTCATCCACCGCATCAAGACGCTGCTTTACGAGGAAAAGCTCACCATCGACGGCGCGAGACGCCGTCTGGCCGACGACAGTCGGGATGGCCCGCTTTTGCGCCAGATCTACGACGAGTTGACGGCCATCCGGCGTCTGCTCGATGCCTGACCGCTTTTGTCATGCCCAAAAAAACACACCTATTGAAAATCGGTTACACATTCGTTTCGAACGGATGCCGCGCCGCGGCTGGCGGCAGGCTGCCCATAGCGGGGCCCATCGCGGGTATTGGCTATGGACGTGCCCTGATTTTTACATTATTGAGACTTCGCCGGCGGTCGTGGAGAGAGACTGGCCGCACGGCGAGAGACGGGAAATTTTTAATAACTGCCGGTCGTGCTGGAAGTTGTGTCCGGGTTCCGGACGGTCGGTATGGGGACGCCGCGTCGCGTGTCCGCCATGTTTGTCGCAATGCCCCCGCTGCTGCGACATCCGGCCAGGGACGCGGATTGGGGTTCCATGGCGAGAAACCTGTTCAACACATGCAAGAGGATCCTATGAGCGGAATCAAGGCTCGGCTGGACGCAATTTCGGCCATCATCAATTACAAGCCGTCCCATGCACCGCTGAACTTCAGCGAAACCAAGCCCACTGATGTTTTCGGCAGCAACGTCTTCAGCGACAAGGTCATGCGCGAACGGCTGCCCAAGGACGTCTACAAGTCGCTGAAAAAGACCATCGAGCTGGGGCAGAAGCTTGACCCGTCCATTGCCGACTCCGTGGCCAACGCCATGAAGGACTGGGCCATCGAAAAGGGCGCCACCCATTTTACCCATGTGTTTTTCCCGCTCACCGGCCTGACCGCCGAAAAGCACGACGCCTTCCTGGTCCCCGACGGCAAGGGCGGGGCCGTGGCCGAATTTTCCGGCAAGATGCTGATCCAGGGCGAGCCCGACGCTTCCTCCTTCCCCTCCGGCGGCCTGCGCACCACGTTCGAAGCCCGCGGCTACACCGCCTGGGATGTGACCAGCCCGGCCTACATTCTGGAAAACCCCAACGGCACGTTCCTGTGCATCCCCACGGCCTTCGTGTCCTGGACCGGTGAGGCCCTGGACAAGAAGACCCCGCTTCTGCGCTCCAACCAGGCCCTCAACAAGCAGGCCCTGCGCATCCTGAAGCTTTTCGGCGTCACCGCCAAGCATCCCGTCGTGTCCTTTGCCGGGCCCGAGCAGGAATACTTCCTCATCGACCGCCACTTCGTCTTCTCCCGCCCCGACCTGCTCATCGCCGGTCGCACGCTTTTTGGCGCCAAGTCGGCCAAGGGCCAGGAATTCGAGGACCAGTACTTCGGCGTCATTCCCCGCCGCGTGCTGGCCTTCATGATGGAAGTCGAGCGTGAGCTCTACAAGCTCGGCGTTCCGGTCAAGACCCGCCACAACGAAGTGGCCCCCAGCCAGTTCGAGATCGCCCCGATCTTCGAGGCCGGCAACCTGGCCACCGACCACAACCAGATGGTCATGACCGTGCTGCGCACCGTGGCCAAGCGCTATGGCCTCATCTGCCTGCTGCACGAGAAGCCCTTCGCCGGCATCAACGGCTCGGGCAAGCATCTCAACTACTCCATCGGCAACGAGGATATGGGCAGTCTGTTCGATCCGGGCGACACCCCGCACGAGAACGCCCAGTTCCTGGTTTTCTGCGCCGCCGCCATCCGCGCCGTGCACAAATTCGGTTCCCTGCTGCGCGCCACGGTCGCCAGCGCCTCCAACGACCATCGCCTGGGCGCCAACGAGGCCCCGCCGGCCATCATGTCCGTCTACCTCGGCGAGCAGCTCACCGACGTCTTCGAGCAGATCAAGAAGGGCAAGGTCGAGAGCTCCAAGCAGAAGGGCCTCATGAACATCGGCGTCGACACCCTGCCGCCGCTGCCCATGGATCCGGGCGACCGCAACCGCACCAGCCCCTTTGCCTTCACCGGCAACCGCTTCGAATTCCGCGCCGTGGGCTCCTCCCAGTCCATCACCGGTCCCCAGGTGGCGCTCAACGCCATGATGGCCGAGTCCCTGGACTTCATCGCCACCAAGCTCGAGGCCGCCACCGGCGGGGACGCCGGCAAGCTCAACAGCGCCGTGCAGACCGTGATCCAGGAGATCATGAAGGAACACGATTCCGTGGTCTTCAACGGCGATGGCTACTGCGAAAAGTGGCACGTCGAGGCCGAGAAGCGTGGCCTGCCCAACCTCAAGACCACGCCCGACGCCCTGCCGGTGCTGACCACTCCCGAAGTGGTCAAGCTCTTCACCACCTACGGCATCTTCAGCGAGGCCGAGCTCGCCTCCCGCAAGGAGATCTACCTCGAGCAGTACGTCAAGACCATCCAGACCGAGGCCGCCCTGGTCGTGCGCATGGCCAAGACCATCATCTTCCCGGCCGCCGTGCGCTATCAGGGCGAACTGGCCGCCACCTGCGTCAGTCTCAAGGCCATCGGCCACGACTTCAAGATGACCACCCTGGAGTGCGTGACCGACAAGCTGCGTGACTTGCAGGCCAAGGTGGCCGAGTTCGAGAAGCTCTTGGAGCACAGCGCCGACGACACCCTGGCCGAGGCCAAGTACATGTGCTGCACGGTGCTGCCGGCCATGCTGGAAGTGCGCGCCGTGGCCGATGCCCTGGAAGCCGTGGTGGCCGACGACCTGTGGTCGCTGCCGAGCTACCAGGAAATGCTCTTTATCCGCTAGAGACGCGACATCGCGCCGGGCTTGCCCGGATGAAAAGGCCGCCCTCCGGGGCGGCCTTTTTCGTGACGGTCAGGTAGCGATGCGGGAGCGATGGAGCGACGCCTGCCATGTGTTGCCAACCGGCCGGAAATCCGGCATTCCATAATGGAGTCTTCCGTGTCCTGGATCGGGCAACGCCAAACAGCCAACAAGGAGCCGATATGAGTGATTTGATTGTCGTGGGCTATGACGACATGTTCGAAGCCGAAACGGTGCGCCTCAAATTGTTGAAGATGCAGAAGGAATATCTGGTCGATCTGGAAGACGCGGTTGTGGCCGTGAAAAATCAGGAAGGCAAGATCAAGCTCAGCCAGATGTACCACCTGGCCGCTTCCGGAGCCATCGGCGGCGGCTTCTGGGGCGCGTTGATCGGGCTCATCTTCATGATGCCGGTGCTTGGCGCGGTGGTCGGCGCGGCTTCGGGCGCGGCTGCCGGGGCGCTGTCCGATGTCGGCATCGACGACGACTTTATGAAAAAGCTGGCCAATACGCTCCAGCCCGGCACCTCGGTGCTGTTCGTGCTCCTCCGCAAGATGACGGCGGACAAGGTGCTCGACGAGCTCAAGGGAACGGGCGGCAAGCTGCTCCAGACCTCGCTTTCCCACGGGGACGAGACGAAGCTTCAGACCGCCCTGGACGCCGCCCAAGGCGCGGCGTAAGCGGACGGGACACAGCGTGAAAAGGCCCCGTCGCGTAAGCGGCGGGGCCTTTCGTCGTTGGCGCTTGCCCCGGCTAGTCTTTTTCGATGGAACCGTTGAAGACGATGGAGACGATCTCGTAGTTGATCTTGCCCCGGGGCGCGTCCACCACGATCTCATCACCCTCGTATTTGCCGAGCAGCGCCTGGCCGACCGGCGACAGGATGGAGATGGAGCCCTTGCTCGGTTGGGCTTCGTCCGGGCCGAGCAGCGTGTATTTTTTGACGTCGCCGGTGTCCGCATCCTCGATCTCCACCGTGGCGCCAAAGATGGCCTGCTCGCCGTCCAGGGTGTCCAGGTCGATGACGTTGAAGCGCGGCATGCGCGATTCGATGAAGTTGATGCGGGCTTCGAGCATCCCCTGGCGTTCGCGGGCGGCGTCGTAACCGGCGTTTTCGCGCAGGTCGCCTTCTTCGCGCGCTTCTTTGATGGCCAGGATCACTTCCGGGCGTTCCTTCTTGAGACGCTCCAGTTCGCGTTCGAGTCGCTTGAAGCCTTGGACGGTAATAGGAATGCTGTCCATTTCATACCTTGGATCGGTTGGATTGTCGGGGAAAAAAACCAACGACAACGGCCCCATCCGGACGGACGTGGCCGTGAAAAAAAGTCGTGGGGGAACACATACATGTCCACGGACGGCTTTCTGGTTAGACGATCCTGCGACGGCGGTCAAGGAGGCAGATGCGCAAGCGGTTGCCCGATAGGTCTTCCCGGACTATGTTGCCCCGGCGGCTCGGGTGGGCCGCAAGGGAGCGAGTCTATGCGCGTTTATCTGGCCGGGCCCCTTTTCAGCCTGGCCGAACGTCGGTTCATGGCCCGGCTGCGCGACCAGGTCGGTGCGTTGCCGGGTGTTGTCGCCCTGTGGCCCGGGGATTTTTTTGAGGGCGACGACTTGCCCGCCATGGGCGCGACGGCCAAGGAGCATATTTTCCGGGGCTGCCTGGCCGGCGTCGACGGTTGCGATCTGGTCGTGGCCGTGCTCGACGGGGCCCAGGTCGATGACGGCACCGCCTTCGAGGCGGGTTACGCCCATGCCCGGGGCCTTCCGGTCTGGGGCCTGCGCACGGATTTCCGCGTGGCCGGGGATACGGTCCATTCCCTGGTCAACTGCATGATCGAATGCGCCTGTGCCCGGATATTCCGGGACGAAGCATCCCTTGTGGACGCCATGGCCGCCCTTGCCGTCAAAACGGAGGCCTGACGCCCTGGGGCGCGGGCTTGGGACGCGCTCTTCACGGATTGGCGGCTGACCAAATTTTCATTTGCCAACGCTGTTACGGTTGGCATAAGGTCCGTGACACTTCTTCAGGATGCGTCGTCATGTCGCACAACCAATGAAACCAGGGATGGCGCCGGGCATGGCCGAAACATTCCAGGATCCGCTTCGTTATCTGGTTGAGTGCCTGTGCTGCCGCGTGTACCTCGACGGCGGCGACAATGTGCGTCTGGCTTTTTCCAGGCGGCACGGTCTCAAGGACATGATGACGGCCCAGGGCATCGCCCGTTCCCACGCCGGGCTGTTGCGCGACCGTCTGCGCCAGCGGCGGGAGGCCGGGGAGCCGCCGGTAGAGCCCGTTACCGCGGCGGCCGGGGAGTGCTCCTGGGTCGAGCATGTCGCCACGGGCGCTTTCTGTCCGCTCATCTGACGCCAGTCCCCTTTTTCGTGATCGCTCCGAGCGCTGCCCGCGCGAACAGGCGGACCGGCGCGCGTATCACCGTCCGTAGGGCGGGCCTCGCCCGCTTTTTTCCCATGGCCGTTTCCCGTCCTGTGGCCGCCGGTTGACTGTGTCTTCCCAACGGGCCGGACGCCTGTCGCCGGGCCGGGGGATTTCACGGCTCACCGGGGGATCGGGCCTGTGAAATATATGTAAAAAATTCAGTATGATGACGACGTCGGCTCTGGAAATCCAGGGGTGGGCTGTGCGGATTCATTTTTTTCGAAGTGGGCGGGGATCTTTGTTGACAATGATATTGAATATCATTTACATCATCCTCGCACCACGCAAGGCGCCCCCCGGTTGTCGCCGGGTTGGGCGCGGGCGCGACGGGCCATGACGGACACCGTCGCGCCTGCCAATGGAAAGGAGGGGAGAAATAATGACTGTTTCGATGCGAAAGCTTGGCGTCAATCAGAAAGGATGCATCCGCGCGGTGACCGCCGGCGGCGAACTGGGACGGCGCATTCGGGATATGGGCCTTGTGCCCGGCACCCGGGTCATGGTCATCGGCCGCGCGCCGCTGGCCGATCCGGTCGAACTGCGTATGAAGGGGTACACCCTGTCGCTGCGCAACAGCGAGGCCGACTATATTTCCGTGGAGGCGCTCTAGCATGGCGCAGCCCATTCGTGTCGCCGTCTCCGGCCAGCCCAACTGCGGCAAGAGCACCATGTTCAACGCCATCACCGGCGGCCAGGCCCGGGTCGGCAACTATCCCGGCATCACGGTGGACCGCCTGGAAGGCATCTACCGGGAAAACGACCAGATAAGCCACCTGGTGGACCTGCCCGGCACCTATTCCCTGACCTCCTATTCCATGGAGGAGCTTGTCGCCCGAAACGTCATCGTGGACGAGCATCCCGACGTGGTCATCAACATGATGGACGCCACGGCCCTGGAGCGCAGCCTCTATCTGGCCGTGCAGCTCATGGAGATCGGCGCGCCGCTGGTGCTCGGGCTCAACATGATGGACGAGGTCAAGCGCAGCGGCGTGACCATCGACACCGAAAAGCTGTCCAAACTGCTCGGCGTGCCGGTGGTGCCGTGCGTGGCCCGGGTCGGGCAGGGCCGCAAGGAACTCATGCGGGCCGTGGCCGAGGTCGCGGCCAAAAGCAAGGGCCAATGGACCCCGATCCGCCTCAACTATGGCCCGGACCTCGACCCCATCCTCGACCGGATGGCCGCGCTCATTGCGGACGCGAAATTTCTGACCACCCGCCATGATCCGCGTTGGGTGGCCGTCAAGTACCTGGAAAGCGACGAGCAGGTCATGACCGAGGGCAAGGCCGCCGGCCCGACCCACGAGGCGCTTTTGGCTCTTTGCGCCGAGGCCGAGGAGACGACCCGCAAAAACAGCGCCACCACCCCGGACGCCATCATCGCCGACTGGCGCTACGGCTTTATAAACGGCATCATCAAGCAGGGGGTCGTGGTCGGCGGCGACGAACTGCGGCGCAACAACTCCGACGCCATCGACCGCATCGTCACGCACAAGATGCTCGGCCCGCTCATCATGCTGGCCGTGCTGTATCTGATGTTCCAGGTGACGTTCGCCCTCGGGGCCTATCCCCAGGGCTGGATCGAGGCCGGTTTCGGCGCCTTAAGCGGTCTGGCCACGACCTATCTGCCCGAAGGCTATCTCCAATCCATGATCGTCAACGGCATCATCGGCGGCGTGGGCTCGGTCATCGGCTTCACCCCGCTTATCTGCATCATGTTCGCCATGCTGGTCTTCCTGGAGGACCTCGGCTACATGGCGCGCGTGGCCTACATGCTCGACCGGGTGTTGCGCATCTTCGGTCTGCACGGCATGTCGGTCATGCCGCTTATCATGTCCGGCGGCATTCCGGGCGGCTGCGCCGTGCCCGGCGTCATGTGCGCGAGGACCCTTCGCAGCCCGCGCGAGCGGCTGGCCACCATCCTGACCGCGCCTTTCATGGTCTGCGGGGCCAAGACCACGGCCTACCTCATGCTCGTGGCCGCCTTTTTTCCGGGCAACACCACCCGGGCCATGTTCTTCGTCGTGCTTGCGGCCTGGGCCTTTGTGCTGCTCGTCTCCAGGCTGTTGCGCTCGACATTGATCAAGGGCGAGAGCACGCCTTTCGTCATGGAGATCCCGCCTTACCGCCTGCCCACGCTTAGGGGCGTGGTGCTCCATACCTGGGAGCGCGTCTGGCAGTACGTGAAAAAGGCCGGCACCGTGATTTTGGCCGTGTCCATCCTCATGTGGGCTGTCATGACCTTCCCGGAACTGCCCGAGGATACGGTGGCCAAGTACGACGCCCAGAAGGAGCAGATCGCCCAGACGGTCAAGGCCGAGCATCCCCAGGCGAACGAGGAAGAACTGGCCGAGCTGACCGGGGACGCCCAGAAAGGCGTCGAGGATGATCAGAACGAGGCCGCGCTCAAGTACTCCGTGGCCGGCCGCGTGAGCGAAACCCTCACGCCCCTGACCAATCTGGCCGGGTTCCCCTGGCAGGCCAACATCGCGCTCATTGGGGCCTTCGCGGCCAAGGAGGTCTTCGTCTCCACCATGGCCACGGCCTATTCCATGGGCGAAGTCGATCCGGAAGAGGCCCAGCCGCTCAGCGAGAAACTGGCCGCCGATCCGGCCTGGACCCTGCCGGCGGTGCTCTCGGTCTTCGCCTTCATGCTGCTCTACACTCCCTGTATGGTGACGGTGGTGGTCATCGCCAGGGAATCGAATTGGAAATGGGCGACCTTCTCCGTGGTCGGCGGCCTTTGCTTCGCCTACGTGGTGGCGGTCGCCATCTACCAGATCGGCACGGCGCTCATGGCCTAGCGCCGTGTGCCGCCTTTCCTGGCGCGGCGATGTGCATCCCGCATCGCCGCGCCGCCATCCCTTCCCGCGCGCCCGCCGGCTCTCTGCCCCGGGCGCGCGGGCGTTTGGCAGGGGCCGGGGAAGCGCGCTTATGGCTTGCCCCGGTCCCCTTTTCTGGGCTAACGCGGGAGTATTGCGAGAGGAGGCGTGCGCACCGGGCAACCCTGGGTCGGGCCGGCGGCCCCCTTTTCCCTGCGATGGCGGTTTTCCGCCTACACTTCGAACAGCGACTCCAGATCGGTCCTGGTCAGGGACTTGAACGCGTCCTGGCCGGGAATGATGGCCTCGGCCACGTCCTTTTTCTGCTCCTGGAGCTTTAAGATCTTTTCCTCCACCGTGTTCTGGCAGATCATCTTGTAGGAGAAAACCTGTCGTCGCTGACCGATGCGGTGGGTGCGGTCCGTGGCCTGGTTTTCCACGGCCGGGTTCCACCAGGGGTCGTAGTGGATGACGTAGTCGGCGCTGGTGAGGTTGAGCCCCGTGCCGCCGGCCTTGAGCGAAATGAGGAACACCTTGATGTTCTCGTCATCGTTGAACCGGTCGACCTGATCGAAGCGGTCCTTGCTCGAGCCGTCGAGGTAGGCAAAGGGAATCTGGCTGATGGTCACCCACGACCGGATGATGTGCAGCATCTGCACGAACTGCGAGAAGACGAGCACCTTGTGCCCTTCCTCGATGCAGTCCGTGATGAGGTCCTTGAAGGCGTCGAATTTGCCCGAGGGCAGGTTGGTGTTCACGCCGGGCAGGTCGAGCTTCAACAGCCTCGGGTGGCAGCAGATCTGGCGCAGCTTGAGCAGGGCGTCGAGAATGGACATCTGCGACTTGGCCAGGCCCTTTTCGTCCACCGTGGCCAGCACCTGCTCCTTGAGCTTTTTCGCCAGGGCGGCATACAGCTCGAGCTGCTCGTCGAGCAGGTTGCAGTAGTAGACGTTTTCCACCTTGGGCGGCAGGTCCTTGGCCACCTCGGATTTGGTGCGCCGCAGGATGAACGGCCGCACCCGGCCGCGCAGGTAATCGAGGGTCTCCTCGTCGCCGTCCTTGATCGGCTTGACGATGCCGCGCTGGAAGGCGTTCTGGCCGCCGAGAAAACCCGGCATGAGGAATTCAAAAAGCGACCACAACTCGAAGAGGTTGTTCTCGATGGGCGTGCCGGACAGGCAAAGGCGCGTCTTGCCGGACAGGCGCCGCACGGAACGGGCCGTGATCGTGTTGGGGTTCTTGATGTTCTGGGCCTCGTCCAGGATGATGGTGGCGAATTCGTGTTTGAGCAGCTCGTCGAGGTCCCGGCGCAGCAGGGCATAGGTGGTGATGACCAGATCGGAATCGCCGATCTTCTTGAACATGCTTTCGCGCCGTGCGCCGTAGATGATGAGCCGCCGCAGCTGCGGCACGAACTTCTCGGCCTCGCGCTCCCAGTTGGGCAGGACCGAGGTCGGCACCACGATGAGGTTGGCCCCCGTGTCCCCGCGCTCCACGTTGTGCTGAATGAACGACAGCGTCTGGATCGTCTTGCCGAGCCCCATCTCGTCGGCCAGGATGCCGCCGAAACCGTATTCCCGCAGAAAGTTGAGGTAGGACAGGCCCTGGACCTGATAGGGACGCAGGCTGGCGGTGAGGCCCTTGGGCGGGCGCACCTGCACGATCTCGCGGAAGCTGTGGATTTTCTGGCGCAGGTTGTTCCAGAACGAGTCCGTGCGGGCCTCGGGCAGGTCCTCGAGGATCTTGTCCAGGACCGGAGCCTCGAACTGCTTGAATGTCGTCTGGGGCGGCTTGTCCGTGTCGTAGCCGAGCGCCCGCAGCTTGTGGGCCAGCTTTTCCAGCCACGATTCGGGCAGGCTGGTGTACGAGCCGTCTTTTAACTGCACGTAGCGCTTGCCCTGGGTCCAGGCCTTCCAGATCTTCTCGATGGGCACGCGCTGGTCGTCGTAGGCCACCTGCAAATCCAGGTTGAACCACTTCTCGTCTTCCTTGGACTCCACCTCGGCCACGATGACGGGGGTGGACAGGCGCACCTTGTAGCGGGTCAGGTTCTTCTCGCCGTAGACCCGGTACTTCTCCACCAGCTTGGGATAGGCGTCGAGGAGGAAGACGATGGCCTCCTCGGTCTCCAGGAACCAGTTGGCGTTGTTTCTGGCCTGGAAGCGCATGTCCGTCAGCATGTTGATGAGCGTCTGCTCGTGATCGCAGTCCCGGGCGATGAGGTAGGAGCGGCTCTCGTAGAGGTAGGAGGCGGTCATGAGGTCGGGGTTGGGGCCCGACACCGTGATCTCGCCGTGCTCGGTCTGGTAGATGTTTTGGACCTGCAAGGTGAGCAGGCTGCCTTCCTCGTCCAGGAAGATCTTGGGATCGTAGGTGGCCGGCACGAAAAACGGCTGCATTTTGACCAGGAACTCTTCCTGGCCGTAGAGGTCGGTCATGGGCAGGTGCGTCCAGACCCGGTCCAGGAATTCCGACACGTCGGAGGTGGGAATAAACGGCGGCTGCTGCACCATGTCCGAGACGAGCTGGGGCGGCAGCCCCGTCTGCACCGGATAGAACGCGTTTTTCCAGCAGACCCAGATGGGCATCTGGCCGTAGAAATAGACCTCCTGCCCGAGGATCGAGAAGGGGGCCTTGGACGGGCTGCCGAGCAGGATGTCGAAGGACAGGCCGTCGTCGGCAAGCCTCGGGGCGAGCTGCAGGCGCATGGTCTTGGACTCGATGCGCACGGGCTGTTCGGTGTCACGCCAGTAGAGGTAGTATTCCTTGCCGATGGCCCAGAAAAACCAGGCGAGAAGTCCCGGCGGCAGCTCCACCCGGTGGCCGGCGTAGTCCAGGTGGTGGTAGAGCATCTCGGCCACCACCGGCAGTTTGGGCGACAGCTCGGACCAGTCCGGGTTCTTGATGATCTGTTCCAGGGTGATCTCGGAGTGGACTTGCGAGATGCCGGACTTGTTTTGCCGGGCCCGGAAAAAGGCCACCTGGAGCCGGCCGGGCTCGGGGTGGAAGCGGAAGATGAGATAGTGGCGGCCGGGTTCCGGTTCGGGTTCCGAGGAAAAATAGGTGCGGAAGGTCTGTCGCCATTCGCTGCGCGCCACGGCCGGGCTTTCGGCGTCGCCTCCCTCGGCGGCGTCCAGGGTCCGGATGCACTGCAGGGCCGTGGCCCCGACGTGGCGGCACACGCCGGAGAACGAATCCGGGCAGTTGCAGAAGAAATTGATGGTGCCTTCCTTGAGGTTGACCGAGACTTCCGAGGCATATACCTGGAAATCGTCGCCCTGCACCTGTCCTTCCACGTCCCAGTAGTGGTCGTGCTTGTTGATGGAAAGCTTCTGGATGCCGTCCGCGGCCACGATGGCGTGGGAACCGTCCAGGATATATTCCGGTATCGTTTCCCGGACGAACTCCGAGAGCAGGGATTTGATTTTCGTTTCTTCGGTTCCAGGGGCCATGGGCCTACGACTCCTTAAGGTGCATGGCTTGTCCCGTCGGGCGGGGCCTTGAAAAGACGCGATCGGGAACAGGCGGGCCCGGGACAAGGCGCGCCCTATAACAGATTCCAGACCGTTTGGGAACGAAATTGTTGCGGGGCCTACCCCTTGCCTGGGCGATAAGTTGCCGCCACGGCAGCCGTTCGGGAAAAAGGGCTTTTATTTTGAGCTGGCCCCGTATATGGCATAACAGCACAAGGCCTTGCGCATCCGCTCCAATATGTCGATTTTGGCGGATGATGCAAGCGAAAAGGAGAACTATGCGGGTGGCGCGCGCCTTTTTTTTGGGTTTTCTCCTTGTGATGGCGCTTTGTTGCGGCTGTCAGGGGCCCTCCGACCAGCCAAAGGACGGCAAGACCCCGGCCAAGGCGGCGGCGACTCCGCCCGGACCGGCCGTCTCCCCGGGGAAACCGGTCGACGGCGGTCGCATCGTCATGGGCGTCATCGGGGAACCGAGCAACCTCATCCCCCCCCTGGCCTCCGATTCCGCCTCCCACGAGGTGGCCGACCTGCTCTACGTCTCGCCGCTGCGCTACGACAAGGATATCAAGCTCGAATGCTTCGCCGCAGAGCGCTACGAAGTGGACGACGACGGCAAGCTCCTCAAATTCTGGCTGAAGCCCGGCATCCGCTGGACCGACGGGGTGGAGCTCACGGCCGCGGACGTGGAATTCACCTACAAGCTCATGATCGACCCCAAAACGCCCACGGCCTATGCCGAGGACTACAAGGCGATTACGAGCTTCACGGTCACGGGCAAATATTCCTTCGAGGTGCGCTATGCCGAGCCCTTCGCCCGTTCCCTGGTCACCTGGGCCGGGTCCATCCTGCCCAAGCACATCCTTGAGGGCCAGGACCTCATGCACACCAAGTACGCCCGGGAGCCCGTGGGCGCGGGGCCGTACAGGCTGGTTTCCTGGGAACCCGGCCGGCGGCTGGTGCTCGACGCCAACCCGGACTATTTCGAGGGCCGGCCCCATATCGACCAGGTCGTCTACCGCATCATTCCGGACAGCGCGACCATGTTCCTGGAGCTCAAGGCCGGGGGCGTGGACATGATGGGGCTCACCCCCCAGCAGTACCTCTACCAGACCAAGGGGCCGCGTTGGGAGGCGGATTGGCGCAAGTTCAAGTACCTGGCCTTTGCCTACACCTATCTGGCCTACAATCTCAAAAGCCCGTTTTTTGCCGATGTCCGGGTCCGCCGGGCCATCGCCCATGCCGTGAGCAAGGACGATGTCATCAAGGGCGCCGTGCTGGGCCTTGGCGTGCCCGTCATCGGCCCCTACAAGCCCGGCACCTGGGTCTACGACACGGCCATCAAGGACGACGCCTACGACCCGGGGCTGGCCAAAAAGATGCTGGCCGAGGCCGGCTGGGAGGATAGGAACGGCGACGGCGTGCTGGAAAACGCCGCCGGCCGGCCGTTTAGCTTCACCATCCTCACCAACCAGGGCAACGATCAGCGGATCAAGGCCGCCACCATCATTCAGAGCCAACTGGCGGCCATCGGCGTCAAAGTCTCCATCCGCACCGTGGAGTGGGCGTCCTTCATCAAGGAATTCGTGGACAAGGGCAACTTCGACGCCCTCATTCTCGGCTGGACCATTACCCAGGACCCGGACGTGTACGACGTGTGGCACAGCAGTCGCGCCGTGCCCGGCGGGCTCAATTTCGTGGGTTTTAAAAACGCCGAGGCCGACGCGCTCCTGCAGGAGGGCCGGCACACCGTGGATATGGCCAGACGCAAGAAGATCTACGACGCCTTTCAGGAGATCCTCCACCGCGAGCAACCCTACCTTTTCCTGTACGCGCCCTATTCCCTGCCGATTTTGTCCTCGCGTTTTCAGGACGTGGCCGTGGCGCCGGCCGGCATCAGCTACAACTTCACCAAGTGGTGGGTGCCGCGGGACAGGCAGACCTTCCGCCTGGAAAAATAACGCCCCTTACGCCCGGATGACGAGGCCGGGCCGGCCATGATCCGCATAAACGAAATCCTGGACAAGACCGCCATCTATTTAAGCGAGGCGGAACAGGCGCTTATAACCAAAGCGTACGTGTTCTCCGCTGCGGCCCATGCCGGTCAGGTGCGCCTGTCCGGCGAACCCTATCTGTCCCATCCCCTGGAAGTGGCGGGGATCCTGGCCGACATGCGCCTGGACGCGGCCAGCATCGCGGCCGGGCTTTTGCACGATACCGTGGAGGACACCAAGGCCACGGTGGACGAGGTCGAGGAGCTTTTCGGCGACGACGTGGCAGACCTCGTCGACGGCGTGACCAAGATCAGCCTCATCCCCTTCGAGAGCAAGGAAGAGGCCCAGGCCGAGAACATCCGCAAGATGATCCTGGCCATGGCCAACGATATCCGGGTGATCCTGGTCAAGCTGGCCGACCGGATGCACAACATGCGCACCCTGGAGTTCCAGAAGCCTCATAAGCAGGCGCGCATCGCCCAGGAAACCATGGACATCTACGCCCCGCTGGCCAACCGGCTGGGCTTGCACCGCATCAAGACCGAGCTCGAGGACATAAGCTTCAAGTACCTGAAGCCCGACGTCTACAACCAGATAAAGACCGGGGTCGACCGCCACCACACCCTCGACGAGTCCTACATCGAGCGGGTCATCTCCCAGATCAAGGACCTGCTGCGGCCAAACAGCATCCGGGCCCGCATCTTCGGCCGGCGCAAGCATCTCTGGAGCGTGTTCAACAAGATGCGCGTCCAGGGGCTCACCCTCGACCAGGTCCACGACCTGGTGGCCTTTCGCGTCATCGTCGAGACCATCCGCGAGTGCTACGCCGTGCTCGGCCTCGTGCACTCCATCTGGAAACCCGTGCCTGGGCGTTTCAAGGACTACATCTCCATGCCCAAGGCCAACATGTACCAGAGTCTGCACACCACGGTGGTGGGGCCTGACGGCGAGCGCATCGAGATCCAGATCCGCACGGTGGAGATGAACCGGCTGGCCGAGGAGGGCGTGGCCGCCCACTGGAAGTACAAGGAGCGCGAGAAGGGCAAGTTCAACCCGAAGGACGTGGAGCGCTTCGCCTGGCTGCGCCAGATCATGGACTGGCAGCGGGAGCTCAAGGATTCGCGCGAGTTCATGGCCAACTTGCGCTTCGACCTGTTCCAGGACGAGGTCTACGTTTTCACGCCCAAGGGCGACGTCAAGGAGCTGCCCGAGGGCGGCACGGCCGTCGACCTGGCCTTTCTCATCCATACGGCCGTGGGCGAGCACTGCGCCGGGGCCAAGGTCAACGGCAAGCTGGTGACCCTCGAGACGCCGCTCAAAAACGGCGACACGGTCGAGATCATCACCGACAAAAACCGCCATCCCAACCGGGACTGGCTCAAGTTCGTCAAGACCGCCAAGGCCAGGACCCGCATCAAGCACTTCATCCGCACCGAGGAGCGGGTGCGTTCCATTGCCCTTGGCCGCGAGATGCTGGAAAAGCAGGGCCGCAAGGACGGGGTCAACATCCAAAAGGCCATCAAGGACGGCTCCATGCTGGCCGTGGCCCGGGAGCTCTCCCTTGCCGGGGTCGAGGACGTGCTTTCGGCCGTGGGCTATTCGCGCTTCACCCCGAAAAAGATCATCGGCCGGCTTATACCCAAGAAGGAGGGCGAGGAGGCCGAGGCGCCGCACGTCAGGGCCGAAGCCCCGGCCGTTTCCCCGGCCGAGAGCGTGGCCGGGACCGGCAAGGGCAAACCCGGCGAGGGCGTGCGCATCCAGGGCGTGGACAACGTGCTCGTGCGTCTGGCCCAGTGCTGCAACCCCGTCCCCGGCGACGCCATCGTGGGCTACATTTCCCGGGGCCGGGGCGTGGTGGTCCATACCCACGACTGCCCCAACGTGCCCAACCTCGAATCCGAGCGTCTCATCCAGGTGAACTGGGAAGGCGAGAAGGAGCAGCCCTACCATGCGGGGCTCTCCATCCTGGCCAAGAACAAGACGGGCGTGCTCGGCAAGATTTCCCTGCTCCTGGCCGAGGAGGGCGTCAACATCGACTCCGGGGCCATTCATTCCAATGTGGACGGCACCACCCACCTCATTTTCCGGATCGAGGTGCGCGATTCCAGCCACCTGTACCGGACCATCGACAAGTTGAGCCGCCTCGACGCCGTCATCGCCATCAAGCGGCAGGCGGTTACCGACGAACTTGGGGCCAGCCCCGAAGAGGAAGAAGCTCCGGGCGCATGATGGGGAGCCACCGGGACAGACAAGGGACGGCCCGGACGGGGCGTTGGCTCCTTTTCGGGGCCATGGCGCTCGCGGCCGTGGTGTTTCTCATCGTAAACGAACGCATGGCCGCGCCCTGGCGGGAGCTGGCCAGGGAGCTGGGGCCCGTGCCGCCGTCGTTTTACCTCCCCCTGGACACGCGTTCCAAGGGCGCGCAGACCGCCCTGGAAACCGGGCCGCACGGCGAAAGGATCCTGTGGGGCTACGGCCCGGAAACGCGGCTGCGCTTTCACACCCTTGCGCCCATGCGCCTGCGCCTGTGCTACGCCTTTACGTCGCCGGTGCGCGAGCAGGTCGTCACGGTGACGGTCAACGGACACGATCCGGCCACCTACGACGCCCGGAAAGACGGCCTTCCCGACGACGCCGGCCACCCCGTCTGCCGGGATTTCACCTCCCGGGCCGGGGACAACCGCATCACCTTCGCCTACCGGGCCTGGAACCATGGCGGCGACGATTTCGCCAAAGACGATTCCAGGCGGCTTGCCGTCACTTTCACCATGCTGCAACTGCTGCCCGCACCCAACCCCGGGGCGTCCCGATGAGCGCCGGCCGCCTGCCGCGTTTGACAGCCAAGGTCTGGATCGCCGGGCTCGTTGCCTACGTCGTCTGGCGGGCGCTTGGTCTGTCCATGACCTGCGACGAGGCCTGGACCGCCGAGCCTTTGCCCTATGCCGGGCTTTTTTCCTTCATCACCCCGGCCTTTATCGCCGGGCTCAACGTCCATCTGCTCAATTCCTGGCTGATCAACCTGTGCCTGACGGTTTTCGGCGACCATGACTGGGCGGTGCGGCTGCCGGCCCTGGCCGGAGGCATTTGTTATCTTTGCCTGGCCTACCGCCTAAGCGCCCGTTTTTTCGCCGGCTGGGCCCTGCCGGCCGCGGTGGTGCTGCTTTCGGCCAATCCGTATATGCTCGATTTTTTTTCCATCGGCCGGGGCTACGCCCTGGGCCTGGGCCTGACTATGCTGGGCCTTTCCCGCCTGCTGGCGGCCCGGGACGCGGACCGGCCGCCGTGGCATCTGGGCTTTTTCGCCCTGGCCGCCCTGGCCAACCTGTCCTTTCTCTACGCCTACCTCACGGCCCTGGCTCTGGTCGCGGTCCGGTTTCTATGGCGGCTGCGGCAAGGCTTCCGTCCGCGCGGCCGGGAACTTGCCGCCGCCTGCCTGCCCGTCCTGGCGACGCTGGCCGGTCTGGCCGTGATCTACGGCCCGGCCATGCGCCTTGCCGCGAAAAACAACGAATATTGGTGGGGGAGCGCCGCCGGCTTCGTCAGCGGCGGTCTGGCCAGCTTTTTTGCGGTCACGCTGTACCGCACCGGGATCGACCCGGTCCTGCCGCGGCTCCTGGCCTGGACGGCGATGGGACTCCTGGCGGGGCTCGCGGCGGTGGCAACGGCTTCACGCGCCTGGGCCGGCCCCAGGCGGACGCTGGCGGCGGCCTTTTTCACGCTGCTGGCCTTTTGCGGCATCGTCTGGCTGGGCGTAACCGTGGAACATGCCTTGTTCGGCACGCCGTACCTCATCGAGCGGGGGTTGCTTTTTTACTGGCCGGCGCTGGTGCTGGCCATTCTCTGCGGTCTCGGCTGCCTGCCGCCGGGCAGGGCGTGGCGGACTGTCGGCGGGGGCGTCCTGGCCACGCTGTGCCTGGCCACGCTTGGCAAGTTCGCCCGGGCCGCCAACCTCGACGCCACTTTCACCTGGCGCAACGACGCCTGCTCGCGGCCCTTCATGCGGCGCATTGCGCGCGAGAACTATCCGCGCAATTTCACCCGCGAGAAAATCGGCATCGCCGTGTCCCACATGGCCATCCACACCGTGGACTACTACGTGCGCCACCTGCACATGGCCTACGTGGATACGGTGCGGGGCCTGGAATACCTGCCCAAGGCCGCCTACGGCATCATGCCGGCCGCCCTCGCCGCCACCCCGGAAGTGGCCGACCGCTTCGAGGTCATCATGACCTGCCCGGCAAGCGGCCTCGTCCTGACCCGCCGCCGTGGGACGGAGAAAGAAGCCAGGGGGAAACCTTTCTGAAGAAAGGTTCTCCCCCCGTGCCCCCTTTCCAAAGACTTTCAATAAAATTAGAGTGTAACGGTGACCTCTCTGTCTATTGAAAACTTTAGGAAGGGGAGAGCGCGAGAGGGGAGAACCCTTTTTAAAGGGTTTCCCCTCTCGCATTCTCTTCTCCTCTCTTCCTCTTTCCTCTTACGAAGTATCGTTGGCCAAAATATAGCCGACCAGGGCGGCGTTGAGGATGGCGCCCGAAGTGCCGCCGGTTGCGGCGGCGGCCGAGGCGGCGGCGAAGGTCGAGGCCGCTTGGGTGGAGATGGTCGGGCTGGTGATGCCCGAGGTGTCGAGGCCCGCGTTTGACAGCATGGTTTTCAGGGACTCGGTGTAGCTGGCGGCCTGGGTGTTTAAGATGTTCGCTCCGCTGGCCACGGCGGCGAGCCAGGCGGTCCCGGCGTTGGAGGCCATGGACGCGATGTTGGCCATGGCGTTGGAAATTTCGATCATGGCGTTGCTGACCGTGGCGGTCGGCAGGGTGATGCCGCTTAAGGTATCGTACAGGCTGGTCATCGCGGCTTGTCTGCCGGCCTCCGAAGTGGTCGAGGCCATCGCCGTATTATAGCTCGTGTAGGCCTGCATGTATTGCACCTGGACGCTCGATTGGGCGTCCGTGGGCAGCAGGCTGATCATGGTATTGTTGAAATCGGCCTTGGCCGTCGCGATGCCGGCCCGGCGATTGGACGACGAGGATGCCGCGTTCTCGGCGGAGGTGAGCTTGGCGCAGGCAAGGCTGTATTGATACGCCCAATTGACGACGTCGCTTGTGCTCACGGATGTGGTGGCCATATTGTGCCTCCAGGCGGCAAGTTCGACCCGGTCCGGCGGGGACGGAATCGTGTGCCTGGAAGAAAGCAAGAAGGCTGCCAGCCCTCAAAATACGGGATAACCTGTTCGAATGGATTGAAGAATTTTGTAAGAGCCCAAGGCATAATTTGCCGGCCGGCCGAAACCTCCGGCCAAAGCTGCCGTCACCAACTCTCCACACGGCCGTCACCCATGCTCCAAATCCTTCAGGCAAACGGATAACGCTCGGTTCCCGGGGGGAGCCCCCGGAAACCCCGGGCGTCCGCCAACCTTTCTCGCACTGGAGAAATGCCATGGGACATCTTGACGTGGATCGCTTCAAGCAGGTGCTCACCGAAATGCTCGACACCCTCATCGGCCAGTCACGCGACTGCCTTGACGTCATGTCGCAGGAAGTGGCGGCCTTCGCCGATGTCACGGACCGGGCCACGGCCGAATCCGACCGGCACATGACCATCATCATGCGCGAGCGCGACCGCCAGCTCATCGACGAGATCCACGAAGCCCTGGAACGGGTCAAGGACGGCGAATACGGCATCTGCCAGGAGTGCGGCGAGGAGATCGGCATGGCTCGCTTGCGCGCCCAGCCCACCGCCACCCTGTGCGTGCACTGCAAGGCCATGTTCGAGGACATGGGCCGGCCCTACATGGTCCCGGCCGGAAGCGAGGCGGCCTTTCTCGAGGAATAGTCGCTGATCGCACGATCGCCGGCCGTCCGCCCGTCGCGGCGCGCCGGCCGCGTGCCACGCTTCGAAGGACTGGCGTTTGCCGGGACGCGGCCCGGGCCGTGCCCCACGCCCGGAGTGCGTCTTTCCGGGCGGGCCGCGACCGCTGGGAATGCCCGAAAAAAAACGTCGGGCACGGAAGACGCCGCGTCCTTTTCGGGAAGAACGGGCCGCCGAAGCCCACGGTGCTGGTTCCTGAAAGCGCAGAGGCGTTCGGGAACGCGGCCTCAGGTCCGGGCCGGATCGGCCGGGACGTCCGGCAGGGTCAACTCGGCCAGACAGCCGCCGCCCGGGCGGTTGGCACAGGTCAGCGTGCCGCCGAGTTCCTCGGCGTTGCGCTTGGCGATGCAAAGCCCCATGCCGACGCCCACGGCCTTGGTGGTGAAAAACGGATCGAAGATGAAGGGGCGTATGTCCTCGGCCACCCCGGGGCCTCGGTCCTCCACGGCAAGCACCAGCCTTTGCCGGCCTTCCCGGCGCACCTGCACCGCAATCACGCCGGTCGCGTCGCCGCCGGCCGCGTTTCCCGCTTCCAGGGCGTTGGCCAAAAGCTCGGCCAGCGTCTCCACCGTCAGTTCGGCGTCGAGGCGCGCCAGCCCCACGGCCGCGTCCACGGTGAAGGGCGCATTGCATCCCGTCCTGGACCGGGCCGTTTCCATGGCCCGCGTGGCCAGATCGGCCGGGTCGGCCATGACCGGCTCGGCCGACCGGCGTCTGGCATAGGACGACACGGCCCGTACCACGGACTCGAGCCGCCTGGCTCCGTCGAGGATCATGGCAAGCGCTTCGGCGTCGGGATCGCCTTCGGGATGGCGTCTTTGCAACCGGCCGGCGAAACCGCCGATGATCATGAGCGGATTTCTGATCTGATGGGCCACGGCCAGGGAAAAGCGGCCGAGGCTTTCGATGCGCTCCTGCTGAACGGCGTGGATGCCGAGCAGCATGTCGCGTTCCCTGGCGTGGAGCGCGAAGATCTCGGTCATGTCGTCGATCTCGAACAGGATGCCGAAGATCTTTTCGTTTTCCAGAAGCAGCGAGCACGACAGGCGGAAATGGCGCAGCGTGCCGTCGGGGTGGCGGTAGGGGAAGGTGATGGGCGCGGGCTTGCGGCCGTGCTTGATGGGGGCGGCCAGGAAATGGGCCAGCCCGCGCGGGTTGTCCGACCGGGCGACGATGGATTTTGCCCTGGCCGGGTCGGCCAGGGACTGCGGCGTCTCACCGAGCAGCACGGCGGCGGACGGGTTGGAGGCGTAGACCAGCCCCTTGCTGTTGGCGATGACCACCCCGGCCGAAAAGCCGCCGAGCAGGTCGTGAAAATAGGTGGAATGGGCGAAGGTCAGCATAGGGCGGCCTCGCTGGTGTGGCGTCCTGGCAAATGCCGGCGCGTGTTGCGGATGGAACGCAGCCACTATGGGGGGCGCGGGTTACGGCTCTATGACGGGCGCCGGCTGGCCCGGGGGGGACCATTTTGTCGTCTCCCGGGACGGATTTGTAGGATTTTGGTGTTTTTTTTCTCGCTGCGAATGTAATATATTGAAATATTGCAATAATTGTTTGGAATGAATCTTGCTTAGAAAAAGGAATGGAAACGCTTGAAACCCGCTATGGCAACCTGCCCGTGGACGGTCCGGTGGACCGTTATCGGGACGGTTCCCTTCGCGCCGCCTATGTGGATGGCCCCGTGGCCCTGGAAACCTCGCTCGGGCGGCTCACGCCCCAACACAGCATCGACGACACGCGGCGCATGCAGTTGCCGCAGGTGACCTTTTTCCCCAACGGCCAAGTACGCTCGTTGCCGCTCGAAACCCGCACCGTGGTGGCCACGCCGGTGGGCGAGCTCCCGGTGGAGCTGGTCACATTTCATGAAAACGGCGCCGTGGCCCGGGTGTTTCCGCTCAACGGCAAGCTTTCCGGCTACTGGACCGAGGCCGACGAGGCGGGCATGGCCGAGACCCTGCGCCTGGACACCCCCATCGGCCGCATCGCCTCCCGGTTCGTTTCCCTGGCCTTTTCCCCGGACGGGGCACTGCGCAGCCTCACCCTGTGGCCCGGAGAGGAAGTGACGGTGAAAACGCCGGTCGGCAACGCGCCGGTGCGCCTGGGGCTGAGCTTCCACCCCGGCGGCACCCTGCGCTCGGTGGAGCCGGCGCGGCCCATGGAAACCCCCACCCCGGCCGGCGTCATCTGGGCCTACGATCCCGATGCGGTAGGCATCTCCGGCGACGAGAACTCCCTGGCCTTCGAGCCGTCGGGCGCGGTCTCGCGCGTGGCCACCGTGCGTTCGCAGATCGTGGCGCGGCTGCCGGGCGAGGTGCCCCGCGAGCTGGCCCCGGCCGTGCGCGAAAGCATTTGCGGCGACGGCGACCGTGAAATCACGCCGCTGGTTCTGGAATTCACCGCCCAAAACCTCATCGCCCGCCACGGCAGCATCGGCAAGCCCTTCGCCATCCTGCCCCGGGCCGGAGCGAGTCTCGTGGCCAAGCCGTTCATCTCGGCCTTTGCCGTTTCCTTCGCGCCGAAACGCTGCTCCATGTAGACCGGTTTCCCTTGACGACCTCCCCTTGCGGCCTGATATGAAAGGGTGGCGCGTCCCGACCGGGAAGCGGCGGGACGCGCCATCGGACGCCACAGGCGTCCGCAACGCAGCAAGGAGGTTTCTCGTGGTCAGAACAACCGGCATCTTGCTGGCTGTGCTTCTTTTTGTCTTCGCATCGGTGGATTTCGCCGCGGCCAAACGGCTGGGCGGCGGCGGTTCCTTCGGCAACCGGGGATCGTTTACCACCACCCGTCCGAATAATTCCGGCGCGCCTTCGGGCTTTTTCGGCAGCCAACAGCAGCAGTCCCGGCCCAATCCGGCGACCGCGACCAATCCCCGCGGCGGATTCTCCCGGCCGGGTATGGGCGGCATGCTGGGCGGACTGCTCGTGGGCGGGCTGCTCGGCTCCATGCTTTTTGGCGGCGGCCATGCCGGCGGTTACGGCGGTCCGGGGCTGCTCGACCTGCTGCTCATAGGCGGCGGCCTCTTTTTGCTGTTCCGGTTCCTGGCCCGTCGCAGGATGGCCGCCCAGTCCGGGCCGTCCATGGCGCGGACCTACGAGGCCGACCCCATGCGCGAAGCGGCCGGCAGCGGCTGGGCCAATCTCGGCGCGGCGTCGTCCGGCCCTCAGGCCCAGGACGGCTCACAGGCCGCATCCGGGCCCAACGTGCCCCCGGGCTTTGACGCCGAGGATTTCCTTTCCGGCGCGAAAACGCTCTTCGGCCGGCTGCAACGCGCCTGGAGCGCCCGGGATATCAACGACATCGCCACCTTTGCCACGCCGGCCTTCATGGAGGATGTGCGTCGCCAGGCGGCCGAGGACCCGAACCCCGAGCCGACCGACGTGCTGCTCGTGGACGCCAAGCTGCTGGAAGTGCGGCAGATGGGGGAAACGACCATCGCTTCGGCCTACTTCGATACCCTCATGCGCGAGGACCCCAAGGCCGGTCAGCCCGAGCAGGTGCGCGAGATCTGGCATTTCGTGCGTCGTGACGGCGTCCCCGGCGACAACTGGCGCCTCGACGCCATCCAGCAAATGGAAGGATAACAGGCGGTTTTACCCCGTCAGGTCCAAGCCCCCGTCGCATGGCGGGGGCTTTTTTTGTTTGGAGCTCCCGAGCAACGCCCGATTTTCGGTTGCGCATTCCTCAAGGCGTGCTACCGTAAACCATCTCCATTGGCCGCTTCGTTGCCTGGAGTGGCAACGCGCTGGCGATGCAAAGTCCTCGGCGAGAGGGCAGGGAGGTGTTACGGAAATGATGCCGGTCCGTTTTACGGCGTGTGTTTCCGGATTTTCGTGATGGGCGCTCGACGGCCCGTAGCGTGTGCCTTTCGGGGGCTGGACGCGTTTCGTCCCGAACATGTTTTTTGCTTGTGGATGCAGGCATCCCAAAGGAGGACGTTATGGTTTTACGGAAACTGTTGGCAACGACCTTCGCCCTGGCGGCGATCATCGTTTTCGGTTCCTGGGGCAGCGCCGGTGCGCAGATGGGGCCGGGCATGATGTCCGGCTACGGCTATCAGAACCTGACGCCGGAGAAACAGGCGGCGGCGCAAAAAATCTACGGCGCGTATTATTCCCAAACGCGCGCCCTGCGCCAACAGCTCGTCGCCAAGCAATATGAATTGAACGCGCTGATTTACGGCGGCAAGGCCGACGACAAGAAGGTGCAGGAACTGACCGGGGAAGTCAGTCAATTGCGCTCGAAGCTCTACGAAGCGCAGGTCGCCCTCCAGCGCCAGCTGGCCAAGGAGGATCTCCCGTTCATGGGCGGCATGCACGGCGGCGGCATGCACGGCGGCGGCATGTATGGTGGCGGGATGTACGGCGGCGGCATGATGGGCCCGGGCATGGGCATGTACTAGAGACAGGCCGCTTCGCGACCAGGGGAAGCGCTGCCTCCCCTGGTTATCGTATTTAACTCTTTGTTTTTCCGTGAAAAGTCTTTGGAAAGGGGGTCCTGGGGGAAACCTTTCTCCAGAAAGGTTTCCCCCAGTTCTTCTTTTCTTCTTACACCGTCACCACAGGCAGCCCGGCCCGGGTCCAGGCGATCATGCCGCCGGCCACCGAGCGCACGTCGCTGCAACCCTTGGCGGCCAGGGCGCTGCCGATGATGTTGGAACGGTAGCCCGAGCCGCAGATGACGACCACCGGGCCGGAAAAGCATAGGTCCACCCCGCGTTCCAGGATGTCGGCAAAGGGCTGGTGCGCGGCGGCGGCCACGTGGCCGGATTCCCATTCCGCGTCGGTGCGCACGTCGAGCAGCGTCGGCGGATTGTCCCCTTCAAGCTGCCTGGACAGGTCGCGCACCGACATCTGGGAAAGCGACGCCACTTCTCGGCCGCTCTGGGTCCAGGCCGGCATGCCGCCGCCCAGGTGCCCGAGGATGGCGTCGTAGCCGATGCGGAAGAGCTCCAGCCGCACGGCCGAGGCCCGCTCCCTATCCGCCGCCACGATGAGGATGCTGGCGTCCGGGGCCACGGACATGCCCACCCAGTTGGCGAGCTGCTTGTCGAAGCCGATGTTGAGGCTGCCCGGGATGTGCGCGCCGCCGTAGGCGGCCGTGTCGCGGCAGTCGATGACCACCGTTTTCGGCGTGGCCATGAGTTCCTCGAACCGGTCCGGGGTGATTTCCCGCTCCATGGGGCAGGCGTCACGAAGCGGCGCGCCCTTGCGGTTGGTCTCGATGATGTGGCTGAAGCTTTTCGGCCGGGCCGGCAGGTGGGACAGGATGGCCGCCTTGAAGCTGGCGAAATCCGCGTAGCCGAGCATGGTGTTGGCCCGGCGCTCGTAGCCGAGCGTGGATACGCCCTTGGCGCTCATGCCCCGGCCGCACAGCGATCCTTGACCGTGGGCGGGGTAGATTTCCAGATCCGCCGGCAGCTTGGCCAGCTTTTTGTACAGACTGTCGTAGAGATTTTGCACCTGGGCATCGAGGATCGCCGCGCCCGGCAGGTCCGGCCGGCCGATGTCGCCGACGAACAGCACGTCGCCGGTCAAAAGCATGCACGGCTCGGGCGAGCGCATCAGATCGCTGACCAGAAGGGACACGGAATTGGGGGTGTGGCCGGGGGTGTAGAGCACTTCCAGGCGGGCCGCGCCGGCCTCGATCACCTGTCCTTCGGAAAGCGGCTTGTGGGGATAGGCCACGCCGGCATCGGGGTGGATGTGGATATCGGCCCCGGTCGCGGCGCGCAGTTCCTGGCCGCCGCTTATGTGGTCGGCGTGCAGGTGGGTCTCGATGATGCCGATGATGCGCATGCCCTCGTCGCGGGCGATTTCCAGGTAGCAGTCGATGTCGCGTTTGGGGTCGACCACCACGCAGACATGGGCGGCGGGGCAGCCGAGAACGTAGGAAAAACAGCCCAAACCCGGAGTCTGTATCTGCTTGAAATACATTGCTCTCCTCCTTCCGACTTGCGGTCGAAACTCTTCTTAGAATGGCTGATTCCCGTCAGAGGGGCAAGGCAGGCTTCACAAAAAATCCAGTGGAATACTTCCCCTTATGAAAGTTTTTAGGGAGGGTGGGGGTCCGGG
>NZ_JBLODY010000026.1:0-52694 GCF_047785625.1 Solidesulfovibrio sp. C21 | reverse complement strand
ACTTCCGACGCCCAGCGCAAGGCCCTCCTGCCACAGTACATCGATCCCAAACGCCTGATTATTCCTGCCTAAAACTTCTGCCGCCTTCCGATTGCCCTGACAAGATGCGCCTTATTGAGCGCTTACGTTGAAAGAGTTTGCGAAGCAGGGTGTTGAACACTGACCTGCCGTAATCAATAAAATTATATATGGGAGTGCGTTCCATCCTTTTTCTGGACCACGTTGTGCCTGAGGTCAAGTCAAGACGATATCTGTTTTAAAGCACATAACGAAAATATTCTGGTTCTTATCTGTGCGTGGATGTTTACACAGCTTTCGCTACAGGTTCATTCATGGCGATGCCTCCGTGGATACTTGTCAGGCGAACGTTCGCCCACAAGCTTCAGGGTGGGGGAAGGAAGAGGACCTTGCGGATCGTGCCCGTAAGTCCTTGAGTTTTACTCGTCCACGATGATTTTGGCGGCTGTTTGGCCAAGGAAAAATCGCCGGACGTCAAGAAGTGCGCATCGGTCTCGATTCAGGTGGGCGGTAATGGGAACCGTGAAATACGATCGATACGCAAAAGGACTGCCACAGGATAAACCGCATTTAGACGCTGATCTTTACACCGGGCCTCGTATGCGGTAGTATTTTCGTGATGATAAAGTTGACTTTGATTGTATGTTTTGAAGAAGTGTGGTGTTCTTCGAAGCGAAACAGTAAAATGGTGGTATTTTTAAAATGAAAAAGTTTTTTTGTGTCCTTTGTATCGCGATAAGTCTTCTTTGCTGTAGCCTGGGCGCCCAGGCAGAAGTAGTCGGACAATCCTTGATACAAACAGATATATTTAAGCAGTACATTGAAGAACGAAAAGGATTTGAGAATGAAATTTCAATTATGAACAGTAAAATAGAAGAACAAAAAAAAGAACTTGGTAATGAAACGATTGGTATATTAAAAAAATATAGTCTCGTTTTGCATAAGATCGAAATGCCTATATATGTTGGTTTCATAATTAGCTTGATCGCCTCGATATTGTATATCGTGTATTTGAAAAAATGGCACCCTTGTAGATGGACTCTTTCAACATCGTGCAAGACGTTCTCTTTTCTTAAACAAAAAATATTGCGCAACAATGGCCTGTTGCCGTTGATTATCGTCGCTCTTCTTATGGGGGTTGCCACAGCGGCCAAGGCAAAGACAAATGTCTTACAAGATATTAATATGTACTATGCGGGAAATCAGTTTGAAAAAGGGTATTTGCTGTGTAAGTATTCAAAAAAACCATTCACTCTTGATTATACGGCCGTAAACAATATTCCGGTCATCAAGCAACCAGGTCCCGGCTTTGAGCGTGCATATGACATGGTTGCCCATCTGATCGGGCTGCACCTTTCCGTTTCCGCGGGTGAACTCGCTTGGTTGTACGACAGAGCCGACAACGACGCGCAGCGACGGATGGTTTTCGAGTTGTTGGTTCAATTGCCCAAGGATGCGGTTCAGGCCGCCGCCGAAAAAGTCATCGATAGTATTTGCGATCAGGGTCGCCGGCAGGTGGGGGTGTCCATCGATCGCTTCAATATGTTGCTTGCCGCCTTGGCTGGAAGCGACAACCGCCTTTTGGCCAACGGGCTGGTCAAAACCTTCCTGGCAAAGGCCGTAAGTCAGATCCGTGACCTGGAAGGGCTCGATGCCCTTGTCGGACTGGCCGTTGCCAACGACGCCTTTGAAACCCTGCGCGAGCCCACGGCCAAGGTCTTGAAGACCATCCCCAGTCGTCTCTCTTTTTCCGACACGGTGTACGCCGCCCGGGTCTACTTCCGCATCGACAAGGACATGTCGCGGAAATTGTTCAATGATATTCGGTTGGATTTCCGCAAATTCGTGGAGTCGCCCGTCTTGACGCAAAAAATGGTCGAGCTGATGCAGGAGTTGTCCGGCGTCGCGGCGTTTCGACCGATTTACGATACAGATAGCCTGTATAAGTCCCTGCAACAACAGCCTAATGCGCTTCGCGTTCAGATAACGAGCCTTCTTGATAGCGTTGACACCTCTTTGGCCGGCGTTGCCTATAACAGCATCGGGCATGACGCCGGGGACCTCGTTTTTCGTGATCCAAAAGTCTTGCGTCTGTTTGCCGATATGACGGCGAAGTACAATAAAAACGGCAATGGGGATATTGTAAATGCGCTGGCTCGCGCCGTTGTGGAGTTTAATGTCCCTTATACGAAGGACGATGTTTTTAAAGCGGCCGGGCTCATGGGAGAGAAGCCCGAGGCTTTTGCGGAATCCGTTTTTACATACGATATGAGCACGGATTTTAAGTTTAATCGGAACGGCAAGCTGTTTCTGTCGCTTGTCACGGTGTTGACGCCACAACAGATAAAGGCTTTCGAGGACTATTTCGCCAAGAAGACTTCCCTGGCCAACGGCCTGCTCATCGTCCTCTTTCAGAAAGATAAAACGGCTTTTTACAAGCTCCTTGAGCATGTTTTCGCCAATGCGCCGCAAAGCATCGCCGATCTGCGCCTGCCCAACGAAACCTTTGACCTGCGCGGCGTGGCGCCGGCTTTTTCCGCGCAGGCCCTCAAGGGCTTCGAAACCCTTCCGGCGCCTGTCCTTTTCGCACAACATGAGTTGGCCGGTTCGGACCCGGATATCAAACTGGTGCGGCGGGCGCTGATTCCTGAGCTCGATCGCCTGTTTCGCGATTTCCTCACGAACGAGCCGAAGAGCCTGACCGAGGAACAAGCCATCGAAACGCTTATCCTGCTGTCCATTGTGGCGGAACCCGGTGGCGTGGCTTTCAAGGAGGAGCAGTTCGTCCTCAACAAGCTTGCGCAGGACTATTTTTCCGGGGCCGTTGCGAACGGGAACGCCATGTTGCGGCAAGCTGTGGCGGAGAGAGAAAAGGCCCTGTCCTTGTTGCAAAAGGCCGTTTCGCTCAAGAACAGCGCAATACGTCTGGAGATTGCATCGAGAATTTATAGCGGGTTGATTATGTTGTATCTTTTCCTCGGTGCGGCGCTTTCACTTTTCTTTGCCTGCAATGTTCTGCTGCCGGGAAAGAATTTCAGCCTTGTTAACGGAACGTTGCATTGGATGGAGTCGTTTGCCTGCTATCTCATGGCAACAGTGATCGGCCTCGTGCCCGGATTTTGCCTCAAAGTGAGCACACAATTTCTGCGCGGCCTGTTGGTGACCGAGACCGTGACGCCCACCCTTGAAGCGTGCGTTGCCGCGCTCGATGCACAGTCGCCTATTGTCGAGAAAAAGGCGAAAGCGGCCTGATCGTTGTCCGCAAGAGGTTACCATCAGTTCGAGACGCATGAAGCAGCCGATTGCAACAAGGAGAAGTCATGTCGTACAGAAAGAGAAATCATGTTGTTTTCTCCGTATTCACCGACCTTTTCCTGTCCTTGACGCTTGTTCTTGGCGGATGCGGCGCTCCGGTGCACAAGGTCGTCACGCCTGATATTGAAGCACAGATGCTGCGGGATTTGCAAGAAGGGAAAATGGTCCTTGTGGGCAACAATCTCAATGCGAGCTTCTATTTTATCGGAAGTTGGCGTAGCATGGCCGACGCCTACAACGCCCATCACTGGAAGCGGCTGGCAATTTTGGTCATGACCACCGGGCATGAGATCGATATCGCCTATTATTTCCTTGGTGCGGCTGCAGAACAACTCGGTTATTATGAAGCTGCTTTGGCCTACTACGATAGAGCTGTCGATCTGTACAACGACAATGTCTACGACCACCATTGCCGGGACCTGATCAGCGTCAGCGGCTGTCCCATCAATTTGCGCCGGGCGTTGCCCGCCCGCATCGCCAGCGTGCGCAACATTCTGCAGGCTCAGGCCGTGGCGCGGGCGCGCGAGGAAGCATTGCAGCGGCAGCAGGAGGAGGAGCAGGCGCGCAAAGCCCGGCGCCAAGCGCGGCAACAGGCCGCGCGGCACAAGAATCAGCCGTCCAGGCAGGAAAAAGCGCAGACTGCCGCGAAGCCCGCTACGGCCGAGCCTGCGCCTGAAGCGGTGCAACCCACTCCTCTGGAACCCATCCGGGATATTCCCGTCGAAGCCGCTTCGCCGCGCACTCCCGCCCGGACGACGCCAGCCGCTACGGCGCCCGAAGACAAGATCCCGGTCCAGGACAAGGTCCGCATCAATATGCCCGATCTCAAACCCGATGCGCCGACGCCGCCGTCCGATGCTCCGGTGAAGACGCCGGCCAAAAAGACGCCGAAGACGCCCAGTGACGATTACTCGTAGCGTACGATAACGACGGCCGGACTGGCACCTCCTTCGCCGCTTGACAAAACGGGGGAGGGCCAGTCCGGCCAATACCCGGCAAGGGAGGCTGCATGCGCGTCCACTGGTTTCACTACCTGGCCTTCATTGCGGTCCTGATGCTGGCAGGGGGCGTCCCTTGTCAGGCCGTCAATGCGGACGGGGGGCAAGGCGAAGTCGGTTATTCCACGGGAACGGACGAACCTTCGGCGTCCGGCATGTCACCGGCTGAATCCTCGTCCAAGGTGGCTTCCGAAAAGGCGGTCCGGGACGCCAAGCCGGAAATATCCATAACCCTCGACAACCTTGAATCGCTGCCGCCCGAAACGGCTCCCGCCACACCGCCGCCCGTAACGCCACAACGCGCCATGGTTCCTTCCCCGCCGGCCCGAGTGGAACCACCTGCCGCGGCAGTGCCATCTTTCCGGCAGAACGTTCCGTCCGGGGCTGCCGCTCCCGCGAGCGCTTCTCCGATCGTGGCCATGCTCGAAAACACGCTCCATGGGCGCTATGACGCGACGATCGCTCTCAAGGAGCGAATGCCGAAGAAGGTTTTCCATGAAACATACGATCGCGCCGCGGCCAACGTGCTCAGCCGCAAGGGCAATATGCTGCTCAACCAACAGGGGGATATGGCCGGCGCGCTCGAGGCCTACGCGGCTGCGTACGCAAAGGACAAATCAAGTTCCGAAATAAACGGCAGCTACGGCCATGCTCTGTTTCGCAACGGGCGCTTCACACAGGCCCGCGACACGGAGATCGAGTCTCTCGAGATAAAACCGGGCTATGGCGCCGCGTGGTTCGTCCTGGGGCAGATTTTCGGCTATCTCAAGCAGGAGGATTACGCTTACGCCAGCTTCGTCAACACCTGCCTGTTCACCCGCAACATGGACAACACCCTCGGCTTCCTGGATCGGGAAAAGGACAAGTACGGGGAGGTGTGCGTGCAGCGTGCCGCGGCGCGGGCGCTTGAAACCTGCCGGAATCTGGCCGCTCGGGGGATCCCGCCTTCGGGCGAGGGACGATCGGCGCCGCAGCCGGCCCGCATGGCGCCGCCTGGGAGCAGCGCGCCGCGCATCGGAAAAGTTGATATCAAGAAAGTCGTGCTCGACAGCAATCAGTTGCCGCAATTGGTCGGCAGGCTGGCCCGGATGGAGGGGATATCCAGGCAGGAGCGCGAGCAGCGACTGAAGGCCATGGTTGTCCCCATGGTGACGGCCATTCGTGCGCTCGTAAGCCGCTATGCCCGTGAGCACGGGTATGCGGTCGTGCTCCCCGCGGAAGGGGAAGTGCCATTTCGCCAGCAAGGCTCGCTTGGGCCACAAGCCTTTTCCCTGGTGGGCGTTGATGGGACGGCATTGCGCTTTCTCAATAGCCCCGAGGGGATACGCTATCGGAAAACGGCCGCCATCGACGATCTGACCCAGGCGGTTTCCCAGCGCTTCAACTCGCGTTAAGCGCAACGGGCAAAAGTAATACTCAAGGGCCTTGGCGAAGCATTCTGGTCTGACGCTGGCGGTGTAAGCCCCCTGAGGGGGCGTGTGGGGCATAGAGAATGCGGAAAACTGAGGATAGCCTCTTGCCGAGCACTTGGCATATTCAGAATGTTTCCATATTCGGCTCTCCGTTCCTTACAGGCTGCCAGTCAAACCGGGCAGAGGAGAGCACATTGTGCCGGTGGAGTAGAAAAAAATATGGGGGGCAACTTTGGGGGCAATATTAGTAATTATAATTTATTTTCAAACATAATAACAATGAGATATATATTATTTTCGAGTCCCCCCTTCGCACCATATTAGAGTCCAGGACGGTCCAATAAAGACCGAAACATCCTGGGAACATTAACGAAACCGGGCGAGAGATCGTCCGGTTTCGTCTTTTTACGTCCTTTGACATCCGGCACCCTTGGGGGCACATGAAGGGGCACTTTCGTGTGCCCTTCTGTTTTGGAGGCATGTGAGCGGCAGGCCCGTATTTCCTGGGTTTGCTGAGAATCAAATCTTATCCCACCAGTCACCCCATCAGATTTTCGGAAAAAGGCCCGGTTTCGCCGGGCCTTTTGTTTTTTGCCGTCTGTTTGCGGCGTGCCGTGTTCGCGTGTCGCGGGGAGATCTTCCGAATCCGGCCGCTTCCCCGGACCGCGGCGGGCATCCGGAGCGGGTCGGCCGGGGAAGCGAACCCGCTCTGGCGCGCAGGGGATTTTTCCCTGCAGTGGCGCTTGTTACAGGAGCCTGTCGGCGATGGCGGCGGCGGCGCGGCGGCCGGTGCCCATGGCCGAGATAACCGTGGCCGCGCCGGTCACGATATCGCCCCCGGCGAAGACGTTGGGCATGCTCGTTTCGCCGGTTTCCTCGTCGATGACGATATAGCCCCGGGTATTGGCGGCAAGCCCCGGCGTGACGCGCGGCAACAGCGGATTGGCCCGGGTGCCCACGGCCACGATGGCCATGTCCGCCGGGATCTCGCAGTACTGCCCCTCGCAGGCCAGCGGCCGGCAGCGCCCCGAATCGTCGGGCTCGCCCAGGCGCATCTTTTGCAACACCACCGAAACGAGATGGCCGTTGCCGTCGCTGTTGAAGGAAAGGGGGCTGTGCAGGCAGAAAAGCTCCACGCCTTCCTCCTTGGCGTGGTGCAGTTCCTCGCGCCGGGCCGGCATCTCGTTTTCCGTGCGTCGGTAGACGATGGCCACGCGCTCGGCCCCCATACGCCGGGCCGTGCGGGCCGAGTCCAGGGCCACGTTGCCCGCGCCGAAGACCATCACCTGCTTGCCAGGGTAGACCGGCGTGTCCCATTCCGGGAAGGCGTAGGCCCGGCCCAGGTTCACGCGCGTCAGGTATTCGTTGGCCGAGCACACGCCGATGGCGTTTTCCCCGGGAATGCCCAGGAACACGGGCAGCCCCGCGCCCACGCCGATGAACACGGCCTTGTAGCCGCGCTCCAGCAGCTCCTCGATGCCGACGGTCCGGCCGCCCACCCAGTTGGTGTAAAACCGTACCCCCAGGCCCTGCATGGCCTCGACCTCGCGCCGCACCACGGCTTTGGGCAGGCGGAACTCCGGAATGCCGTAGACCAGCACCCCCCCGGGCTCGTGCAGGGCTTCGTAAACGTCGACGCCGATGCCTTTGGCGGCCAGCGTTCCGGCCACGGTGAGGCTCGCCGGTCCGGCCCCGATGCAGGCCACGCGTCCGCCATCGAGCCCCGGCGGGCAGGCCGGCGCGCCGGTCAGCTCCTCGCAGGCGCCGCCGGCCATGAAGGTGTCGGCCACAAAGCGCTCGAGCCGGCCGATGGCCACGGGCTCGCCCTTTTTGCCCAAGATACAGCGGGACTCGCACTGGCTTTCCTGGGGGCAGACCCGGCCGCACACCGCCGGCAGGGAGTTGGTCTTGCGGATGATGGCGTAGGCCCCGCCGGTATCGCCCGCGCCGAGCGCGGCGATGAACCCCGGGATGTCGATGCCGACCGGGCAGCCCGCGACGCAGGCGGGCTTTTTGCAGCGCAGGCAGCGCCCGGCCTCGGCCATGGCCATCTCCCGCGTGTAGCCCAGGGCCACTTCGTCGAAGTTGGCCACGCGCAGGCGCGGCGACTGCTCGGGCATGGGCGTGCGCGGCGTCTTTTTCCCTTTGCCCTCAGTTGGCACAGCGGCACACATGGTTTTTCCTATACTCCTCGTAGGACTGGCGTTCCAAGGATTTGAAGGCCCCCAGACGCTGGGACAGCTCCCGGAAATCCACCAGGCTGCCGTCGAATTCCGGGCCATCCACACAGGCGAAGAGCGTCTCGCCGCCGACATTGACCCGACAGGCCCCGCACATGCCGATGCCGTCGAGCATGATGGAATTGAGGCTGACCAGGCAGGGTACCGTAAACCGCGTCGCCACATCGGAAACGGCGGCCATCATGGGCACCGGGCCCACGGCCAGCACCTCGGCCACGCCCTTGCCGGATTCCTCCAGCACATCCGTAAGAATGTCCGTCACCAGGCCTTGCCTGCCTCGCGAACCGTCGTTGGTGGAAACGAGCACCTCGTCGCACACGTTTCCCAGTTCCTCCTCGAAAAGCAGCAGGTCCTTGTTGCGCGCGCCGATGATGCCGACCACGCGATTGCCGGCCTGGCTATGCCCTTTGGCGATGTGGTGCATGGCGGCGATGCCCGTGCCGCCGCCGACGCAGACTACCGTGCCGTCCTGCTTACTGATGTCGGTGGGCTTGCCGAGGGGACCGCACAGGTCGAGGATGGCGTCGCCCTGCTTAAGCGTGTCGAGCTGGGCGGTGGTTTTGCCGAGGACCAGATAGACCAGGGTGATGGTGCCGGCCTCGGCATCGGCGTCGGCGATGGTGAGCGGGATGCGCTCCCCTTGGGGGCAGACCCGCAGGATGATGAAATTGCCGGGCCTGGCCTTGGCCGCGATTTGCGGGGCCTCGATGACCAGTTCGCTGGTCTGGCCCGGGATGAGGATGCGTTTGCGGAGGATGGTGTTGGTCATGGACAGCGTGCTCCTTGGCGATGGCGGGAAATTCCCCGCTTTGGCGTCGTCAGCGCGGCCGATGCTTGGCCGCAAGCCTGTTGAGCCCGGCGATGAACCCTTCCGGATCGGCCACATCGCGCAGTTCGAGCAGCCTGCCGAGGCTCTGGGTGTAGTCTCCGGAGCAGGTGTAGGGCGTAATTCCCTTGGCGATGCAGTAGGCGATGACGCCAGGGATATCCAAAATGGCTTCGGCCGGGGTGTTCCTGGTGATCATGGCAGCTTCCTTCGGGTTTTCTCGCACGGGCGGCGGCGGCCCGTGACGGCCCATGGCCGCCGCCTGTCCGGGTTTTTTCCAGTATCGCCTCCCCGAAGAAGGCGATGCTTCTTTCGAGGATGCCATACTTGAATAATTACCATCCTTAAAAATACGATCGTATTTTCAAGGAACACTGCACTAGTACAGACCGATCTTGTCTTCGGAGAGGCTGATGAAGATGTTCTTGCTCTGGGTGTAGTGGTCGAGCATCATGCTGTGATTTTCCCGGCCGATGCCCGATTTCTTGTAGCCGCCGAAGGGGGCGTGGGCGGGCAGGATGTTGTAGGTGTTGACCCACATGCGTCCGGTTTCGACGCCCCGGGCCACGCGCAGCGCCCGGTTGATGTCCTTGGTCCAGACCGCGCCGCCAAGGCCGTATTCGTTGTCGTTGGCCATGGCCACGACCTCGTCCTCGTCTTTGAACTTGATGGCGCAGACCACGGGGCCGAAGATTTCCTCCCGGGCCACGCGCATGTCGTTGGTCACGCCGGCCAGAAGCGTGGGGCGCATGAACGCGCCCTTGCCGAGCTTGCCGTTGATGCGCTCCCCGCCGACGGCCACCTTGGCCCCTTCGTCCTTGCCCACCTGGACGTAGGCCAGGATCTTTTCCAGCTGGCGCTCGTTGATTTGCGAACCCATCTGGGTATCCGACTCCCAGGGCAGCCCGACCTTGACCTTGGCAAACGCCTCGGCCGCCTTCTCGACAAAGGCATCGTAAATGTCTTCGTGGATAAAGGCGCGGGAGCCGGCGCAGCAGACCTGGCCCTGGTTCAGCAGGATGCCGAGTTGGATGCCCTCGATGGCCTTCTCCATGGGCGCGTCGGAAAAGAAGATGTTGGCCGACTTGCCGCCGAGTTCCAGGGTGCTGGGAATCAGCCGCTTAGAGGCCGATTCGGCCACGGTGTAGCCGACCTCGGTGGAGCCGGTAAACGCCAGCTTGGTGAAGCCGTCGTGCTGCAGCATGGCGTTGCCGGCCAGCGATCCCTTGCCGGTGATGACGTTGACCACGCCGGCCGGCAGCACCTGCTCCATGAGCTTGGCCAGTTCGAGCAGGGACAGCGAGGTCTCGATGGAGGGCTTGATGACCACGCAGTCGCCGGCGGCCAAGGCCGGGGAGATTTTCCAGGCGGCCATGAGCAGGGGAAAGTTCCAGGGGATGATCTGGCCGACCACGCCGATGGGCTCACGCAGGATGATGCTCATGGTCTGGTCGTCGATCATGGCGGCCCGGCCTTCCTCGGTGCGCACCACCGAGGCGAAGTAGCGGAAGTGGTCCGAGGACAGGGGCACATCGATATTTCTGGTCTCGCGGATGGGTTTGCCGTTGTCGCAGGTCTCCACCATGGCCAGGTGCTCGGCGTTTTCGTCGATGAGGTCGGCGATCTTGTTGAGCATGGCGGCGCGTTCCTGGGGGCTGGTCTTTTTCCAGGCGGGGAAGGCGTCCCAGGCGGCGGCCACGGCCATGTCCACATCGCCGGGGCAGGCATTGGCGCAGGTGGCCAGGGTTTCGCCGTTGGCCGGGTTGGTGGCCTCAAACGTCTTGCCGCAGCTGCTTTCAACCCATTTCCCATCAATGAAGAGTTTGTAGGTTTCGTCGAGCGTGGGTTTCATGGACCGGACTCCTTTGCGGATTGTAATCGGCGCGGGCGACAACACAGAGAGCGCACGCCGCCGGATGCGGTGCGAAAGGGCGGCGGCGGGTGCTTGAAGCCCGCCGCCTGGGCGAACCGTAGAGTCGTGACGTCAGGCGACGTCGGGGAGGGGAAACGGGGGATCGAGGCCGGACAGGCTGCGCTTGGGCTGTCTGACCGACGCGTACGGCAAGGCCATGTGTTCCTCCTTTTTTGAGCGTCCGGTCGAGGCATCACGTCAGGGGACTGCCTTGGGCGGGCAGGATGCGCAGGATGTCAGGACCAGATATGCTAATATTAGCAACTATCGGTCCAAAATAATTACTAATTAATTGCAGTGTGTTGTGAATTCGTCGTGGCGGTTGGGCTCGGGAAGCGGTGCGGAAGGAGCCGGATGTCCCGTGTGTACGGGGTGCACTTTCGGCTTTTTTGTTATGTCAAATTAAACATAACAGAAGGTTACAGCATTGCGTAAAATCTACCCTGAATTTGGGCTTTTTGGGTCAAAAGTCGCCATCATGCTGTGGCAATCTGCAATAGCAAAATACGTCCGGCATGGCAAAATATGCGTTTTATCAATAAAACAAGCTTATTAAATTTAAAAGCAAAAAATAGTCCGAAGCTGGAACTTGTGCCGTTTGGGCTGCCTGGACCAGCCCCGAGGTCCCGACCACCGTTCAGGATGGCGGCGTCGAACCGTTTCGGGCCTGTTTCGTCTCGGCCCGCAACAGGGTAGCATGCCACGAGGCGAACGCTTCGGGGCGCGAGGCGGAAAGGACGCGCTGCCTATGGGGACATGTCATGAGACGCATCTATTACCATGTGAGCCGCTACATCAGCCATAAGCGTGCCGGCGAGGATTTCATCGCCGCGCTCGGGGCCGTGGGGATCGCCTGTGTTGCCGATCCCGCCGCGGCCGACGTGCTGATCCTGCACGACGAACCCATGGCCCTGGCCGAAATCATCCCGCGCTACGGCGATAAATTCCGCATCGCCTATTCGGTCTGGGAGACACAGACGCTTTCCGATTCCTATGCGAAAGCGCTTTGCGGTGTGGACCGGGTCTGGACCTGTTCGCCCTTTTCCGCGACCGCCTTTGCCGCAGCCGGATTCGCCGTGGATGTCGTGCCGCATGTGGTGCGCGTCGATCCGCCGACGGCAGGCGACCTTGACGCCATCAAGGCGCAGATCGCCTATGATCCGGACACGTTCTACTTTTACACCATGGTCGATTCGGTCAATCCCCGCAAAAACCTGGAAGCCTTGCTGCAAACGTTTGTTTCCACCTTCGGGAACGTCGGCGACGTGAAACTCGTGGTCAAGCAGTACAGAAATTCCTGGAACCTTGCCGGCTTGCCCAATGTCGTCAGCCTGGACGCTTTTTTAAGCCCCGGGCAGATCGCGGCCTTGCATGGCCTGCTCGATTGCTATGTCAGCGCGCATCACGCCGAAGCCTGGGGGCTGTCGCTTTCCGACGCCATGCTTTGCGGCAAACCGGTCATTGCGACCGGCTTTTCCGGCAACATGTCGTATATGAACCCGCAAAACAGCTTTCCGGTCAATTTCACCCTGGTCCCTGTTTCCGGACGCATGTGCGACCTCATCCCCCTGTATACGCGGGACATGGTCTGGGCGGAAATCGACCGGCGCCACCTCGCCTATCTGCTGCGCAAGGTGCGGCGGAAGAAGTACGCTCCGGGCCTTCCGACACGGGCGCGGCAGGACATGGAACGTTTCAGCCCCTTGCACGTGGGGCAGCGCATGCGGGAACTGCTGGAGCGGATCTGATCCGGCCGTTTGCCCGACCTTCGCTTTTGTATTCGGGCCCTTCCGGGCCTCGCTCGTCGTTGCCTCGTCTCCCCGCTCCCGGCCGCGCCTGATGCGATTTTACTTCTGGAATGACCCGCTGGCCATCTTTCCTCTTCGTCCCATCTCCATGGCGACCGCCGCGTCAGGTCGGTATTTGCGGCTATTTGGCATAATGGCCAAATTTAGGCTTGCCAATTCTCGAGCGGAACTATACTTTTCTTCTTGGCCAAATAGCCAACGATGGTGTTGCCACGGCCAGGGAGGCAATCATGGATATCTCCAGGAAAATTGAAGGCTGCGCCTGCGAGCGGCCCGCCGCCTCGGGGCAGGGGAGCCGCTGGCCGATGCTTGTGAAGTTGCTGCTCGGCTTGGCGGCGCTTGGGGCCTGGGCCTTTGTCTACAGCTGGCTCCTGCCCCTGTCCCGATTTTTCACCTATCAGGTCTTTGGCCTGACGCCGGGCTCGCACCTGGCCGATGCCGTGGAATTTTTCCTCTACGATTCGCCCAAGGTGCTCATGCTGCTCACCCTGGTGGTTTTTTTCGTCGGCATCCTCCGGTCGTTTTTCACCCCTGAACGCACGCGGCGCATTCTGGCCGGCCGGCGCGAGATTGCCGGCAACGGCCTGGCCGCCATGCTCGGCATCGTCACCCCTTTTTGCTCCTGTTCGGCTGTGCCGCTTTTTATCGGCTTCGTCTCGGCCGGAGTGCCGCTCGGGGTCACCTTCTCCTTTCTCATCTCCGCGCCCATGGTCAATGAAATCGCCGTGGTGCTGCTTTACGGCCTGCTTGGCTGGAAGGTTGCCGCCCTCTACATGGCCATGGGGCTTGCCGTGGCCATCGTTGCCGGCTGGACGCTGGGGCGGCTCAAGCTTGAAGGCTACATCGAGGACTGGGTCCTGGCCGTGCGGGGCGGCGAAGGCGAGGCCATGCCCGAATCCATGACCGCAAGCGCGCGCATCGGTTACGCCTTTGGCGCGGTGCGCGAGATTGTCGGGCGCACCTGGAAGTGGGTGCTGGCCGGCATCGCCGTGGGCGCCGGCATCCACGGCTACGTGCCCGAGGGGTTCATGGCTTCCATCATGGGGCAGGGGAACTGGTGGTCGGTGCCGCTGGCCGTCCTGATCGGCATCCCCATGTATTCCAACGCGGCCGGCATCGTGCCGGTGGTGCAGGCGCTTTTGGCCAAGGGCGCGGCCCTCGGCACGGTGCTGGCCTTCATGATGTCGGTCATCGCCTTGTCGCTGCCGGAGATGGTCATTTTGCGCAAGGTGCTCAAGGTGCCGCTGCTGGTGGCCTTTGCCGCCATTGTCGGCTGCGGCATTTTGCTTGTGGGGTATGTGTTCAACGCACTGTTGTAACGAAGAAGGAGGTTGCCATGCGTTTTTTGGCCCAGCTCTTCCCGGAATTCGCGTCCTCGCTCGATGCCATGGACGCGCTCTATGCCGAAAAGCGGCTCATCGACGAAAAGACCTATCAGTTCATTTGCTTTGCCGTCTCCATCAAGGCCCGGTCCAAACCCTGCGTGCTCAAGCACTTCAAGGGAGCCCTCGAGGCCGGGGCGAGCCTTAAGGAACTGGCCTACATCCTGGCCCTGGTCATGCGCGAGGCGGCCGGGGCCGACGACTGCTGGACCCACGACGTGCTCGGCGACGTGGCCGATATCGTGTCCGGCAACATTGACTGCGCCTGCAAGAAATAGGCGCCAGGAGGAACATACGATGTTGATTCAAGTGCTCGGCACGGGCTGCGCCAAGTGTAAGGAACTGGAAAAGCTGGTGCGGGAGACGGTCGCGGAAAAGGGCAGTGACGCCCAAGTCGAAAAGGTGACCGACATCAAGCAGATCGCCATGATGGGCGTTTTCACCACGCCGGCGGTGGTTGTCGACGGAGTGATCAAGTCCGTGGGGTCGATTCCGCCGAAAGCGGATATAGCGACCTGGATTTCCTGATTATTTGGTGCGGAACCAGGGGAGGCTTGGCCTCCCCTGGCTTTTTTATTCCACGCCCAAAAGCGCCTGGGCGAAGTCCTGGCCCACGAAGGGCCGCAAGTCCTCCATCTTTTCCCCCAGCCCCACATAGGTGATGGGCACGCCGAAGGACAGCGCGATGCCTACCACCACGCCGCCCTTGGCCGTGCCGTCGAGCTTGGTCAGGATGATCTCGTCCACGCCCGCCGCCTCGTTGAAAAGCTTGGTCTGGGACAGGGCGTTCTGGCCGGTGGTGGCGTCGAGCACCAGCACCGAACGGTGGGGCGCGCCGGGGTGTTTCTTACTTACGACCCGGCGGATTTTCTTGAGCTCCTCCATGAGGTTGGCCTTGGTGTGCAGCCGGCCGGCGGTGTCGAGATAGAGCACGTCGAAGCCCTCGGCCAGGGCCTTGTCCATGGCCTCGAAGGCCACGGCCGCCGGGTCGGCGTTTTCGCCCTTGGTGTAAAAGCTCGCGCCGGCCCGGTCGGCCCAGATTTTGAGCTGTTCGATGGCCGCGGCCCGGAAGGTGTCGCCGGCGGCGATGAGCACCTTCTTGCCCTGCATGATGTCGCGGTGGGCCAGCTTGGCGATGGTGGTGGTCTTGCCCACACCGTTGACGCCGATCATCATGACCACTTCCGGCGGGTTGATGGCCTTGATGGTCTTTTGGACCTGGAAGATTTCCGCCAATTCCTCGCGCAGGATGTCCTTGAACACGGCCGGGTCGGTGGTGCCGCGTTTTCTGACCTTTTCGCGCAGGTTGTCCATGAGCTTGGCCGCCGGCTCGTAGCCGACGTCGGCCATGATGAGGATTTCCTCGAGCTCCTCCCAAAACGCCTCGTCGATGACGGCATGGTTGCCGAGCAGCCCGTCGATGCGCTTGACGATCTGTTCCTTGGTCTTGGCCAGCCCTTCGGAGAGCTTGAGGAAAAGCCGGTTGCGCTCGTCCTCCTCATCCTCAAGGTCAAGGGCCAAAGCCAGGCGGTATTGCAGTTCCGAACGGAACAACTCCACCTCGTCGTATTCCATGAGCGCGACCCAGTCCGCGAACTTGGCCACGAACGCGTCGGCCTCGTCGGCCGGAGCCTGCAAGCTCGCGAACAAAAACCGCAGCCGGTCCCACAGGTCCGGTCCGGCCTCGGTGACGTCGGCAAGGAGAATATCGAGCCAGGCCGAGAGCTTGGGTTCGGCTTGTCGCAACTCGAGAATCAGCGCGTCGCGCCAGGGTGCGTTTTCTCCCGGAACCGTCGAAGCCTGGGACTCGGCTGCGATTGGTTTGGCCGCTTGGGGTGCGGCTTCGGGCGCGGCCGGTTGCGCCGGAGGAGCAACCGGGGTCGGCTTGGGTTCGATCACCGGTTGCCCGGGCCCGGCCGTCGCCTCGGGTGCTTCTGGCTCGGGCGCGACGGCTTCGTCGATGGGCGCGGCCGGCTTTTCGGCCATGGCGGCGGCGGGTTCAGGAGAAGGGGCGGTTTCGGGAGTGTCGGTTTCCTCCGGGGACGTGGCGGCTGTCTGTGTTTCCTCGTCCGTCTTCCAGAATTTCTTGATCTTCGAAAAAAAGCCCATGAACGGCATCCTTGTGTTCGGGTGGAAATCGGTGTGGCAGGAGCGCGCAAGGCAGCGCGCGGCCTCAAGGTATAGCCGGGCGCAGGGTTGGGCGCAACCGCCCGGGCACTCAGTGGCGTTGGGCGGTTGTGGTTGGTTGTCGCCTTGTGGCAAAAGACCCGCAGGCGGGAGACGCGCCATGCGTTCCCGAAAGGAGTCTGCTGCATGAAACCGGAAGAGGCGAGCGCCCCGGTCACGACGATGCTCACGCAACGTTGCATCGAGGCGGCCATGCTGGCCGAGGTCTATGCCGTGTTGGTGGATACGATCGGCAAGGATGCCGCCCTGGACGTGGTCGAGGAAACCGTCGAAAGGGCGGCGCGCAAGGCCGGTCGGAATTTTGCCGCCAAAGCGCCGGGCGGGCCGAGCCTTACGCATTTCGCGGCCGTCACCGACATGTGGCGGGCCGGTGGGGCGCTTGCCATCGAAAACGTGTGTCGCCAGCCGGACAGCCTTTCCTTCGACGTGACCCGCTGCCGCTACGCCGAAAGCTACCGTGAGATGGGCCTGCCCGAGGAATTGGTCACACGCATCTCCTGCCTGCGCGACGGCGCGTTCGTGGCCGGCTACTGCGACAAATTGCGGCTCACCCGCCCCGGCACCATCGCCTCGGGCGAAAGCCGCTGTCCGTTCACCTTCACCTGGGAAAAACGATGAGCATGCGCCGTACCACCGTCCAGGCGGCCCTAAAAGGCGTCGGCAGCGGGGCCGAGGCCCGCGTCATGGGCTGGGTGCGCACCCGCCGCGACGCCAAGGGGTTTTCGTTTCTGGAAATAAACGACGGTTCCTGTTTGACCAACCTGCAAGTGATCGTGGATGCGGGCGTGCAGGGAGCCGACGTTCTCAAGGACCTCGGCACGGGCGCGGCAGTGGCCGTGACCGGCGAACTGGTTCCCTCGCCCGGCAAGGGGCAGCGCTTCGAGCTGCGGGCGACGGGCCTGGAACTGCTCGGCGCGGCCGATCCCGAAGCCTATCCGCTCCAGAAAAAACGCCACTCCGACGAATTCCTGCGCACCATCGCCCACTTGCGCCCGCGCACCAACAAGTACGGGGCCATGCTGCGCCTGCGCTCGGCCCTGGGCCAGGCCGTGCACGCCTTTTTCGCTGCGCGCGGCTTCGCCTGGGTCCAGACGCCCATCATCACCGGTTCGGATTGCGAGGGCGCGGGCGAGATGTTCCGGGTCACGGCGCTTTCCGACGCCGAAGCCTGCCTGCCGCCCGGTGAGCGGGCCGCCCGGGATTTTTTCGGCAAGGACGCCTACCTCACCGTCTCGGGCCAGCTCTCGGCCGAACCGCTCGCCCTGGCCCTGGGCCAGGTCTACACCTTTGGCCCCACCTTCCGGGCCGAGCACTCCGACACCTCGCGCCATGCCGCCGAATTTTGGATGCTCGAACCGGAGATGGCCTTTGCCGACCTGGACGACGACATGGACCTGGGCGAGGCCCTGCTCAAGCATCTGGTCGGGGTGGCTGTAAACGACTGCGCCGAGGACTTCGGGCTGTTCGTCAAATACGTGGATCCGTCCCTGCCCGAGACGTTGGGGGCGATTCTCGAGCAGCCTTTCGTGCGCCTGCCCTACGCCGAGGCCGTGGATATTTTGTCCAGGGCGGAGGCCAAGTTCCAGTTTCCGGTAGGGTTCGGCTGCGACCTGCAAAGCGAGCACGAGCGGTACCTGACCGAGAAGCATTTCAAGCGGCCGGTGGTGGTCTACGACTATCCCAAGGAGATCAAGGCGTTTTATATGCGCCAAAACGACGACGGCCAAACGGTCGCGGCTATGGACGTGCTGGTTCCGGGCATCGGCGAGATTATCGGCGGCAGCGCCCGCGAGGAGCGCCTGGACGTGCTGACCGCCCGCATCCGCGAGCTGTCGCTGCCCATGGAGAGCTACTGGTGGTACCTGGACACGCGTCGTTTCGGCACCGTGCCCCATGCCGGTTTTGGGCTGGGCTTCGAGCGGCTGGTCATGCTCGTCACCGGCATCGGCAACATCCGCGACGTCATGGCCTTTGCCCGCACCTGGCGGCATCTGGAGTTTTAACGGTATGGCCTCGGCCTCGGGGCGGCGGGGTCACGCGGTTCCATCGTGGCCGGCGCATCGGACCGGGTGGCGTCGCAACCGGGCAGGAGCACGTAAAAGACGCTGCCCTGGCCGGGCTGCGACTCCGCCCATATCCGGCCGCCGTAATGGCGCACAATCTGCCGGCAGATGGCCAGGCCAAGCCCCGTTCCTTTGGTCGTTTCCCGCATGGTGTCGCCGCGGCCGACCTGATGGAACTTGCCGAAAATGGCTTCCAGTTCCTCGGCCGGAATACCGATCCCGGAATCGGCGATGGCGAGCATAAGCGCCTCGCCTTCGCGCCGGACCGTCATGCGCACCGTACCCTCCCGGGTGAATTTCACCGCGTTTTGCAGCAGGTTGGTTGTGACCTGAATCAGTTGGTCCGGGTCCATGCAGACTTCCGGGACATCCTCGTCCGCCTCGAGGACAAAGGAAATTTCCGGCCGCTGGGCCAGGAGGCCTTTGATGTTGCGAGCTGTTGTCCCGAGCACTTCCATGGGGTTGAAACGCGTGTCGCGCCAGAGCATGTTGCCGGACTCGATGCGGTTGAGGTCCAGGACGTCGTTGATCAGGCGCGTGAGGCGCTCGGCCTCGCCGTACACCACGCCCAGGTTGGCGGCGATGCGCCGGCCCTTGGCTTGCAAGGCCGGGGTGCCTTCGGCCAGAGGCAGGAACTGCTCGTTGAAATCGCGCCCTATCAACTTGGCGAAGCCCAGGATGGAGGTCAGGGGGGTGCGCAGTTCGTGGGACACGGTGGACAAAAAGGCCGACTTGAGGCGGTCGAGTTCGCTGAGGCGGATGTTGGCCTCGGCCAGTTCCAGGGTTTGCAGGCGCAGGTCGCGGGTGCGTTCCTCCACCTCGGCCTCGAGGCGCTGACGGCTTTCGGCCAATTCCTCCTCGATTTTCTTCCTGGCCGTGATGTCCGTGAACATGCCGAGCGCACCGATATAGCTGCCCGAGGCGTCGTAGAGGGGACTTGCCGACACCATGACCCACAGCGACGCACCCGTTACGGTCCGAAGCTCGTGTTCGAACACCGGGCTTTGCCCCTGGCGCAGTTTTTCCAAATGCTCCCGGACAGTGGCCAGGGATTTTCCCGTCAGGTAGGGATCCATCGGGCGACCGGGCATCTCTTCCGGCGCGCAGCCGAGCATGGCGGCCATGCGGCGGTTGACGAAGGCCGTCTTGTGGTCCGCATCGAGCACCCAGACCCCTTCGTTGGCGGTTTCCACGATGCGGCGGAAATTTTCCTCGCTCTCCCGCAAGGCCAGATCGGCCCGCTGCTTGTCCGTAATGTCCCGGATAACTTCGATGCCGCCGGTGATCCTGCCCGCCTCGTCGCGCAGGGCCACGGCCTTGGCCCAGATATGGCGGGGGCCTCGGGGCAGTGCGGCCACGGCGACCTCCGCGATGATGGAATCCACGCCCATGTCCGCCACGGCGTAGCGTGCGTCCGGCTGGCCCACGGCGCCCCGGGCGTAATCGATCAAAAGGGGCATCGGGGTTCCGTAAAAAGGCGTCCCGTATTCGAAATGCGACTTGCCGAGCATGTCCACGGCCGAGATGCCGGTGAGCTTTTCCATGGCCCTGTTCCAGAAAACCACGGAACCTTGCGCATCGACGACCATGGTCGGGTCGGGGAGGAACTCGATGATGTCGGCCAGGTTGCGGTCGCGGATCTTGAGCCCCGCCTGGGCCTGGCGCAGGTCGTCGATGCGCAGCGACTGCTGGTGGTTTGTAAGCGCCAGGGTGGAGAGATGCTCGGCAAAGCGGTGCAGGGCCGTGCACACCTTGGCGAACCGCTCCCGGGACATGTGGGGCACCTTTTGAAGCGCCTGGCGGAAGGCGTCCTCGTCGGCGCCGATTTCCCGGGCGTAGGCCATGGCGGCCGCGGCATCGAAGGATTCGTCGGCCACTTGGCCAATCAGCCAGGTGGCGATATGGCGCTGGCCGAAAAAGATGGGGGTTGCCCCGTCGAGCAGCCCGACGCTCAGGCACTTGGCCACAGCCGGGCCACGGAGGCAGGCCTGACCGAGGGCGACGTCCGAGCGGGTGCAGTTGGCGCGCCCTTTGGGCGTGTTGCGGATGCAATCACGGCACAAGGTTGTGAAATTGCTTGGCTTGGTCAGGGGGCGTCCGTCGGTGGTGGTGATGAGGGAGGCGACATCGGCGGCGGCGGCAAAGGCGTCCTGGATGCGCTGGATGTCTTCCAGGGAAAAGATGTCCTCGAAACGAGGGACCCCGGGGGGGATTTCCCGTCGGCCGGGCTCTGGGGCGTCGTTGCCTTCCTGCCGGCCGTGTTGTTCCGGGGGCGTGTCGGTGGGTCTGTCGCGTTGCATATCCCCTCGAGAGCGTTCATGGTTTTTCCCACTATAAGCCAACGCGGGTTTTTTTTACAACAATTATTTCCGCAAGGGGGGGGGCGTGTCGGCCTTTCGAGGGTGTCGGAAATAGCGGGAGAGTTCAATGCAGTATCCCGGCGCGTGCGCGCCGCAACACCTCAAAAAATAAGCCCCCGAGCGTAGGGTCCGGGGGCTTTTTTGCACAGGGTGCGTGGAAAAGTTGGAGGGAGTGTTTCCCACCCGCAACGCTCAATTCCAGATACAGTCTTCCTTGTCATAAAAGCGAACTATTTTTCCGGCAGACTTGATGGATTTTATCTTCACTTCGGTGCGTTGGGGTAAAATACATCTTTGAGGTGCCGTCAGGCTCAATTTTGCCCCATTTTTGCCCCCGATGTGCTCGGGCTGTCAAGGAACTCTCAGGAACCACCGGGAACCAGTAGCCGCCAAAAACATAGGCCCCGCATGGTTCGAAAATCCATGCGGGGCCTAGGGGAAAAGTGTTTTGGTGGGGCGGGGTCAACCATATTGATGCTATAATACAATGATTTTACATGATAAAATTAGTTCGTGTTTTTAATGTTATCCGGAAAGTTATCCGGATAAACCACGTGCTGTATGTAACTTCCTCGTTATTCAAACGGTCTTCCAAAATAGGTTAAAACGGCCAGGGCGAGCATATAGACGCTGAGGAGGGCCTGGACGCCGGACAAGGTACGGACCCAGCCCGTGGGCTTAAGAAGGTATTCCCGGCGCTGCATGTTGACGATCCAGGAACCTGGGTTGAGTTCGCGCCAGCCGATGCGGCAGGCGGAAAGGATGCTGAAATACAGTGCCCAGCGAATGGCGGCCCAGCCGGTGGCCTGGATGAGTTGGGGCTTGTCCGCGCCAATGTAGGCGGGCAGGCGTTCAACCGGCCAGAGTTGGTAGATGCTGCCCTCCCCGAAGGGGCGACGAATAGCCAAGAAATAGCCAAGGCTAAACACGGGGATGCCGAGCAGAAGAATCAAGAGGGGCCGGCCGGGGTACATCCCAAAGGCACATGGCCAGTCAAACATCACAGTACGAAAAATTCGTTCCAGACCGCTAAGCACGACCGCATAGCCGTTGGCCAGGGTGACGGTGCCATTGCCCTGCCACAGCATGTGCGTAAGCTTCCCGTGTTCGATGGCATAGGTTGCCTGTCTCTCTGAGGCGCGCAGGCCAGCATCCTTCAAGGCTGTGCGAAGCAAAACGAGACTTATATAGCCCTCCTCAGATTTATAACGGACGGTATCGAGATGTTGTATGCCATCTAGCTTCCCTTTTTCCGGAAGGCCTCTGATCGATTCAAATATAATTCCGTCAAGGTTTGCATCAGTGATCATGGCCCCAGAAAGATCGACCCCATAGAGATCGGCCCCGGACAGATCGGCATCGCCAAGATTGGCCCCGGAGAATTTGGCCCAGGAAAGTGTAGCTCCGGAAATCTTGGCTTCGGAGAGATCGGCCCCGGAGAGGTCAGCCCCGGAGAGATTGGCCTCGGAGAGATTGGCCTCGGAGAGATTCGCTTTGGAAAGATTGGCGTTAAAGAGAAAGGCACAATAAAAATCCGCTCCCAAAAGATCGGCCCTGGAGAGATCGGCCCAAGGAAGATAGGCCCCGACAAGATTGGCGCTCGAGAGATCAAGCCTCATCCCCTCCTTCCCCTCGGTCTCTAACCACTTTTTGTGCTTTTCCAGCCGCTTTTGCAGATCCTCTTTCGTGATCACCGTGCCGTCTGCAAGCTTTCCGGTCCAAGGCTGCTGCGGCTTCTCTCCCCCGGCCCAGACTGTGGTGCCCCCGAGCCATAGGACCAGAATGGCCGCTGCACCCAAAAGACAACCCCATGCTCTTGATTGTAGAATAGGAACAACCGCGTTTGAACTCGTTAAACACATGGCGGATGCCTTCTCAGTTCTCCATCTTGGCCAGCGATTTCTCAACGTTCTCTAAATTATCCTTGGCTCTCTGCGTCCAAGGCCCAACCTCGGTACGCTCAAAAACTGCAATGGTGTCTTGGAAGCATGTAGCTGCATCTTGCAAATGTTGCCTGTTGGATTCCCGTTCCCCGAGCAATGCTAGCACAATGCCCAAATTGTTTTTGGTCATGGCCCAATCCAGGGGCTCCCGTTCGCGCGTCCATTCCTCCAGAGCCCGATAAACGGTTACGGCCTCCTCCAGATGCACCGTTCCCGATACCCGTTCCCCGAGTTTTACCAATGCGGCACCCAGATTGCTCTGGGTCCCTGCCCAAGCCAAGGGGGCCAGGTCGCGCCTCCGCTCCTCTAGAGCTGCACGGTAAGCGGCCACGGCTTCCTCAAAATGTACAGTTCCCGATTCCCGTTCCCCGAGTTTTACCAGCGTAACTCCCAGATTGTGCTGAGTCCTTGCCCAAGCCAGGGGGTCCAGGTCGCGCCTCCGCTCCTTCAGAGCCGAGCGATAGGCGGCCACGGCCTCCTCAAAATGTGCTGTTCCCGATACCCGTTCCCCAAGTCTCCCCAAAGCATTGCCCAAATTGTTCTGGGCACCTGCCCAAGCCTGGGGCTCCCGGTCACGCTTCCACCCCTCCAGAGCCGCACGAAAGGCAGTCACGGCCTCTTTCAGATGCGCTGTTCCCGATTCCCGTTTCCCGAGTTCCAGCAGCGCAACACCAAGATTGTTTTGGGTCTCGGCCCAAGCCTTGGGCACCCGGTCACGCGTTCGTTCCTCTAAAGCCCCGCGATAGGCGGTTATGGCCGCTTCCAGTTGCGCTGTTCCCGATTCCCGTTCCCCGAGTTTTACCAGCGCAACTCCCAGATTGTACTGAGTCTCTGCCCAATCCAGGGGTACCCGTTCACGCGTTCGTTCCTCTAAAGCCCCGTGATAGGCGGTTATGGCCGCTTCCAGTTGCGCCGTTCCCGATACCCCTTCCCCGAGCTTTGCCAGCACCGTGCCCAGATTATTCTGGGTTGCGGCCCAATCCAGGGGCACCCGGTCACGCCGCTGCTCCTCAAGGGCTGCACTATAAGCGGTTACGGCTTCTTCCAAATGCGCCGTTCCCGATTCCCGTTCCCCGAGTACTGCCAGCGCATTGCCCAGATTGTTTTGAATCACAGCCCAAGCCAGAGGTACCCGGTCACGCCTCCGCTCCTCCAAAGCCGCACGAAAGGCAGTTACGGCCTCCTTCAGATGTGCTGTTCCCGATTCCCGTTCCCCAAGCTTTGTCAGCGCCGTGCCCAGATTATTCTGGGTTGCGGCCCACTCCAAGGGCACCCGTTCATGCGTCCATTCTTCCAGAACCGCGCGATAGGCAGTCACAGCTTCTTCCAGATGTACCGTGCCGAGTTCCCGTTTCCCAAGCTCTGCCAATGCAACTCCCAGATTGTTTTGGGTCGCGGCCCAATCCCGGGGCATTCGATCACGTCTCCGCTCCTCCAGGGCAGCACGAAAGGCGATCATAGCTTCTTCCAGATGCGTCGTCCCCACCCCCCGTTCCCCAAGATTCGCCAGCACAATCCCCAGATTGTTCTGGGTTGCGGCCCAATCCAGGGGCATCCGGTTACGCTTCCGCACCTCCAGAGAAGCCCGAAAGGCGGCTATAGCTTCTTCCAAATACGCTGTTCCTGATTCCCGTTCCCCGAGCCTTGCCAACGCGGTACCCAGCTCGTTTTGGATTATGGCCCACTCATAAGGGGACACTTCTCTTGGACACAATGCCAACGCCTGTTCATACAGGACGATGGCATCTTGAAATGCCTGGTTATCACCTAGCTCGTCTCCCTGCTTCGAGAGTGTACAGGCTTGAGCAAACAGATATGCCAGATGTTCTCGACTATTCGGAGGGACAATAGTAACGGCCGAGGCGTAGTGAGCGGCCGCTTGAATATAATTCAAGCGGCTGGCTTCGAGTGCACCGCGGGCGGCCATGGTTTGGGCGGCAGAATATTTCCTCGCGTCCAAAGCCTTCTGTTGTGCCTGGAGTGCGGAGATATCGATTTTCTGAGCCTGATCAAGCAAACGATCAGCGTTATCGTATTCGCCTTCTTCCAAGGCCTGTGACGCCTGTGTTCGCAAACAGTCAACATCTGGGTCGTCGCTTTGCAGCCCTTGTATCTGTTGACGGAGTTCGCAATAGCGGTTGGCAATCTCACCCAATCGGATGGCCAGCAACTCAAGAGGAACTTCTTTTTCACCGAGAATGCGCAACATCCCGGCTACAGCGGTTTCGTGTACCCCGAGCTTTACGGCCAGCTCTCGAAGTTCCTTTTCTTTGTCGGCGAGTTGCAGCCTGGCAGGTTCACTGGCCGCTTTGACAAGGGAGGCAAGTGCTTCCGGAGAAAGCGATGTGATATTGATGGAGGAACCCGTGCCGGCCACGACCAGCGTGCCACCCGGGGCAACCAGATTGCCAATGGCAACGCCAGAACTGTTGTCAACCTTGGCCGCTGGTTGTTGGTCCTTTTTCTTCAACATTTAGCATCGTTCCCGGAAGTCGGAGCAATATTGATGGTGGCATCCGAACCAGCCACAACCTGCATACCTTCTTGATTGACCGTGTTTCCGATGGCAACGCCAGTGCTGTTAGAAACATTGATTGGAGTCTGTGTTGTGGCGCTCTTCTTCACGAATTTGAAGACCGCCCATAGTGCGCCTAAGACGACAATAACTCCTCCTCCAAGCCACTTGAGGATGGCGAGGTTCTTGTCGTCCCTCAAAAATTCCCAGGTGCTATGCCAATCCATGCCGAGATATCCCCTGTGCCTTTCGTTCTATTTGGACCGGTCGTCAGGCCTGAAGCAGGTTGTGGGTTCGCATGATCCGTTCGGTGAAAAAGGGATAGACCAGCTAGGATAAGCCGCCGGTGACAACAGCCAGGGCCTAGTTACTACGGCATGGGTCCAGACGCTGTCGTTGTGCCCCATGCGACTATTCATGGGAACGACATTGGCCGTTGGAAACCGCTGCCGGTTTGGTGCGCAACGAGACGAAACATTCTATCATCATATAAAAAGTTGATATCATAATGCAAAGCAATTAACCAGAGTTTCCCACTATGAACGATGTGGCCGTCATGACCAGGCCGGAAACCGTGGACGCTTCTAGGGGCTGCTCGGGCCTGACCACGGCCGAGATCACAAATCAAGATGGGGAGTAGATAGAGAATTAGACTGGGACCATTAGAAAATGATCCCAGTCACTTTTGTAAATTTTATTGGAAAAATTTAGGAACAACGACAAATAAGGATGTTATGAGCAAACTGCTAGTAATGCTACTCGCAAAAAGCAAAGTAAAATTATATCTATCAATCTTATTATACATAGATTCTGACTTAAAAAATAGAGAGGTTGCCCGCTTTGCGGCATCTTCACATCGTGCAACACAGACTTCAAGCCGTGTGCTAAGTTGCGTTACCACCTCAACGGGATAACCCCTGACTTCGTGAGCGGAGGCTCTCACGTTCTCGCTCGCACTTTTTATGTCCCGCTGTAAATCTTGTAGAAGCGTAATCACTTCTGCCGTACTCTTGGCCCTCAGAAATTCCTGTTTGTTCAGCAGGGCAAGCCGATCCTGGAGCATCGCAGCTTCTCCCGGTTCCGGTCCATCTCCGCCGCCCAATCCCAAGCCCAAGCTCCTCTTCCGAACGTCGTCTGTCTTGCTCATGCCGTAAGCCTCTTTGTTGAAGTGAATTCCACGTATAGCTCTTGCCGAGCTTGCTTCCCTTGAAGGCGACACCATCAAGGGCAAAACTGATTCCCGAGATGAAGCCAGTGCTGGCCATGTTCAGGCGGACTTCCACCCCCACCAGGGCTAGCCGGTCACGGAAGTTTTCAAGTGGGCATCCGTGGCCAAGTGCCGTGTCCACTGCGTTTTGCAGCCGCATTCGGGCGGAAGTCTCGCCCGTCCTCAGGGAGTGCTCAAGCTCTCCTTTTTTAGGAGCTGCGCGGCCCACTTCCTGGCTCGGGGCGACCATGCGCAGGTCGAAATGTCGTTCCAGGTTGCGCATGATGGGCTCCTGCCGCTTGTAGTCGTGTGCGTCGCTGACAACCTGGCCGTCGAGCGTGATCCGATTCACCAGGATGTGGATATGCGGATGGGCCGCGTCGGTGTGACGGCTGATAATGTACTGGTTGTTCACGAAGCCCATTCCCTCCATCCAGGCGTGAGCCGTCTCGCGCCATTGGTCGTCGGTAAGGCGTTCGTCTGGGTGGACGCTAATGCTCACATGGCCGACCGCTCTCCCGACTCCCGGTCGCATGGCGCGCACTGCCCCGAATTCGGCCGCAAGGGCGCGTGGAGTTGACCCTGCCATATTACTTTCCAACATGACGCTTTTGTCGGGTTGGAGATCATACTCGACCGCTCCCCGAAATCCTCTCCCTTTGATGAGCTTGGCGATCACGGCTCTTCCCCTAACAAGGCCCGCTGGAGCTGGATGATTTCCTTGCGGACGCCAAGGAGGAGGGAGGGAGAGACCACGGCTCGCCCCTCGTTTGCGGCTCGGGCGAGCTGGTTGATGCTCACAGCGAGTCGGGTCAATTCTCCGTAGGCTTCGCGGTTGGCCTTAGGCGCGGGCGTTGGGGGGAGCTTGCGGAGCAACGCTGCCGTCCGTAGCCACTGGCTGGGGCTCATGCCCATGTGTCGGGCTTTTCTGTTCAAAGCTTCCCGTTCGGCTGCGTTGACCCTCACTCCTATGGTGATGTCCCTCACGGCGGCAGGGTCGCCCTTCGGGCGGCCGCCTTTGTCTTTTCCTTGGCGTCCATTCATGTGCTTCAGTCTCCGTTTTGATGGCTACCGCATGAGCGGTGGCACTGGCTCCGAGCCTCGCAGAGCAAGACGTTTGAGCGCAGCGAAAACATGGCTTGCTTCCAGCCCGTTCGTGCGCGGCTCGCAGGTGGGTGGTGGACGTGCCCGGGACCGCAGACAGGGTGTCCCACTGTCCCAGAGCTAGAGAGTGGGACAGTGGGACACCTCGCTTGGTCGTTTATGCGAGCCCCTCCAGACGCCGTTTCAAACGATGGATGGCAGACTTGGACATGCTCATTTCCTCCGCGCATTCTCGGATGCTCATCCCCTCAGCCAAAAGGCCCTTGAGCTGTTCCATTTCCACATCCTCCAATTCCTGCACTTCCCAATGCAGAATGTTCTCTTCCGCCTTAAGGTGAACCTCGAAGGGCTTGGCGTCATCGCCGACAATCCCGCGTGCCTTGGTCAGATGCACCTCAAAGCGTGCCCCCTCGGCCATGCTGTATTGTCGTGGGCGTCTCAGGCTGATCACCGTGTCCATGATATCTTCGCGAGCAGATGTACCTCGTTGATCCCCGGACTTGCCCGCATGATGGATGAGCAGGACGGCGAGGCCCCGTCGGCGTAGGTCCAGCAACCAGCTCTGCATAGGCTGCCACGACTGGGATTCGTTTTCCTTGCCTGTCCGGGCCAAGGTCGCGAGGTTGTCGAGGACCAACATGTTGATGCCCTCAAGAAACGGTTCCAGGGCCATTTGACCGGCAACTGTCGCCAAATCCGGCATAGGCCGGGGCTGCATGTCTGGAGTCAGCAAGGAAAGGTTCTTCATTGCATGGGCGGGTGCAGCCATTCCAAGTGCCAGAGCAGAGAGACGTTCTTGCATCGCCAGGGCGGGCATCTCTCCATCCACATAGAGCACTCGATTGGCTTTCGGCGCACGCCAATTGAAAACCGACAAACCTCCTGCCACCGCCAATGCAGCACTGAGGGCAGCAAAAGTTTTTCCGATACCTCGCGGGGCAAACATGATGACAATTCCTTGAGTCGGAATGACAGGGTAGAGGAGGTAGTCGCGTTCTGGAAGTGCCATCGAGAGAAAGTCGTCCATTGTAACTACCACAAACGACGGGAGCCCACAGCGTTGAACGGTATTGGCATCGCATTCTACCGCCACAAGAAAAACTCCAATGAATACTTAATTTTTTCATACGATATTTCCTTTAGCGCATCGAGGAGATGAAGTGACGGATGTCTTCAACTCTCCAGACCCTGGTTCTAGGGCCAAGACTAACAGGTGATGGAAATCGACCGGCCTTTACTCCTTCCCAGAAACTCGTTTTCCCAATGCCCAACACGTGAAGAACTTGGGGCAGGCGGGCAAATCCTTCTTGGGGAAGGGGAGCAGGAGACTGCGTACGTCTAGACTGCGACATGAAATGACCTCCATGGCTTGGGCCGTTTTGGCATAAAAAAGGCCCAGTTCGTTCAAACCGGGCCGAATATGGCGGAAGCACCTAGTGGGTCTGTCAATGGGTTGCAGGTGGGTCAAAATGAGAATAGTGGGTTGTCCCTTTCTAAGAGATGCTGTCGGAGGTTTTTTTACAGAGTTATTTTGGTGAGTTGCTTATAGTTTTCTTCCAGCAATAGGTGCAAATTTAATCCAAAATTCTGGGTCACTTTCCTTAAATTTCCTTATCAGCAGTTTTCCCCTATTTTGATGGCCCGCGTGCGTATTCTTTTCGCTATTTTTGTTCGCTGGAAATAACTTGCCGATCTTAGCATCTGTCAGTTTTGGATAACGAGTGAGAACTTGTTTCAAGATCGGTATAACGTCATCCCCTTCAATTTCCTGTAAATATTTAATGTGACTTCGTATTTTATGAATATTGTATGACGCTCCATCTATAGAATCGGTCGTAAATGACTTCAGTCTAATGTAGAATAATTGTTCTCTAGGAATTGCCCAATCCTTTTTATTTCCTGCAGGACATAGATCGAGTTCAATTTTATCTGATGCCATGGTTGTGCGGATTTGAAGAGATGATATTCGTGGCGCATGGCCTGTCAATATGTCGACGCCTGTATGTTTGCACATAGCATATATAACCTGGGGTGCTACGGTATGCACATTGTTAAGTGTACATAATTCAAAATCATATGATATGTCGTTTTTGCTACATGATCGTTTGTATGTGTTGTTGTTGCTTTCAATGTCTTCAATCTCAGAAAGTAAAAAAACAAATGATTTTATATTGCTAAATAAAAATCCAACACTTCCTGTTGTCGAAAATAATTTAACAATGGCTATCCTAGGATCGTCTGTGTCAAAATCCAATTCTTTTATTATATGGTAAAGTGTAAGTGTCCCTTTGTTAATCTCAGATATAATTTTTTGCCCAGCCTCATGCTTCCATCGCAAAATCAACTCAGCAAAACAAAGGACTTCATCTAAAGACACTAAGATTCCATTCTTAGGCATATCGTACATAAAAAGTACCTTTTTCTAAAATTATAAATTGTAAATACATTATTTGGCATCCCAAATATGCTAAATTTTCGTCTTGGCCCCAATGTTTCAGGATTCCCCGGATGCAGAGTGCAGCATAATGACCTGGGCTCCTGTCTTGAGCTTGTCCAAGTAGTCAGCCCATGCCTGCATCATCTTCCGGCGCTCGGGTAGAAACTCCGCGAAATTGTAGGCCGCACGGATGGAATTTCGCTCGGCATGGGCAAGTTGGCGCTCAATGGCGTCTCGGTTCCAGCCCATTTCATTGAGCAGGGTAGAGGCCATGGAGCGGAAACCGTGCCCGGTCATTTCTTCCTTGGAGTAACCAAGCCGGCGTAAGGCGGCATTGACCGTATTCTCGGACATGGGTCTTGCTGCGGTCCGCAAGGAAGGGAATACGTAGCGGCCGGTTCCGGTCAGGGGATGCAATTCCCATAGAATGGCGACAGCTTGCCGGGAGAGCGGCACGATATGTTGCTCCCGCATCTTCATTTTGTTCTTCGGGATGCGCCATTCCGCCTTGTCCAAGTCGATTTCCGACCATTCGGCATGGCGGAGCTCGCCGGGGCGGACGAAGAGCATGGGGGCAAGTCGCAAGGCGCACATGGTCACGAAAGAGCCCTGGTACGTTTCGATGGTTCGTAGAAGGACGGCTACGTCCTTTGGATCGGTGACGCTGGCGTGGTGCTTTTCCTTGGAAGGCGGGATGGCTCCGCGCAGGTCGCTTGATATGTCGCGGTCGGCATGGCCAGACGCGACGGCGTAGCGGAAGACTTGGCCGCAGTTCTGCAAGGTCCTGTGCGCCGTCTCGATGGCTCCACGGGATTCGATGCGGCGAATAGTGGTCAGTAGCTCCGGGGCCAAGATGTCGCGGATAGGGCGCGTGCCGATCCACGGGAAGACGTCCATTTCAAAGCGGCGCATGGTCCTGGCGGCATGGCCGGGTGTCCAGTTCTCCTTGAACTTGGCAAACCATTCCCGAGCCACCTTCTCAAAGGTCACGACGTCGGCGGCGATTTCGGCTTTTTCGTCTTTGCGGGCTTGGCTCGGGTCAATGCCGTTGGCGATGAGTCTACGCGCTTCGTCGCGGCGCTCCCGGGCATCCTTGAGGGAGATGTCAGGATAGACTCCAAGGGAAATCCGATTCTCCTTCCCGCCGATCCAGTAGCGCAGCCGCCACCATTTTCCGCCCCGTGGTGAGATTTCTAAATACAGGCCTCGCTCGTCCTTCAACCGGACAACAGACTTTCCCGGTTTTGCGTTAGAAATTGCTACGTTGGTAAGAGCCACCGGACAACCTCCTTGCGGAAAGTTGAGGAATTGGCGTGTTGTCCGGTTAGTTATCCGGTGAGTTGTCCGGATGTCAACGGACCAAAACGGAAGAAGCCGACCCTTGCGGACCGGCTTCTTGGCTGAAATTTCTGACTTTTTGAACCGTATCGGACGGTGTCGGATAGTCAGTTGGTGGAGGCGGGGGGAATCGAACCCCCGTCCGAGAATGCTCCGCTCCTAGCGTCTACAGGCTTAGACCGAAAAACAATCTCGCCTCGGGCAGGCCTTCCGGCCGGGCCGCCTTCGGCCAGTCCGTCTGTTGTCTCGCGCGCCCCTCAACGGACGAAGGTTTGCGCCAGCCTGATGGGGTTGGCGTCCCGGTTCAGCGTATCAGGCGTCAGCCGAGGGGACGCTGACTGTCATTAAGCAGCCAGAGCGTAATCGTAATCGTTGGCAGTTAACCAGTTGCCGCGTGTTTTACGAGGCCTCGCGGCACCTCGACCTGCAACCAGGGCTTCACTATCCCCGTCGAAACCAGGGCGCCCCCGTCGAAACTTTACTATAACGCATTGCGGCCGAAAGGCAAGGAGCACTTCGGCTAAAACATCTGGAGATGGCCCTGGTAGCCACGCTCCTTCATGCAGGCATCGGTATCCTGCTTACGCTGCCCGATGGGGCTGTCCGGAAAGGGCGGCGTGTTGACCTCAAGCGACGCCTTGCTGAAACAATCGGAATAATCGTTTTCCACCGTGGCTTGCTCCACGCCCGGCTTGGAATAGGGGGCACGGGTGCAGCCGGCGATAAGGCCAAAAATGACAAGGAACGCCAAGATGGTGGAGCGCATGACGAGCCTCCTCGCGTCGACAGGGCAAAGAGCGACGCGGCGCATGAGAGTGACGAAAAGACACTGTTGCGACGATATCCCGACGAACAGGCCCGAACCGCATGCCTTTTAACTTACCGTTTGCCGCCGGTTTCGGGAAGCGTTTTTTCAGTCCGAGCCCCCGGAACGCGCGTCGGAAACATCTGGAGTACGGGCATCGGCCATCCTGCGTACACCTTTCCGCGCGACGCATGGTCCGAAGCCTGGGCAGCAGCGCGCTTCGCGCGGCTCTTTAGGCAGGATGCCCGTCCGTTTTCTGCCAAATGCTCCGCCCTTGTAGCCGCGCCGTTATCCTTGCAAGAAGAAAGCCGTAGGACCGCTTGCCGTTCTTGCGATCGGACGATGATGTAGGTGATGATTGTTATTTAAATCACAAAATGATATACTGGCTTGTCGTGGAAAATGCCTCTCTTGTGAGAATTTTCGCAAAAAATGATCTTTGTGACGAAAAAGACATCTTTTGCTTGCTATTCAGTTATGTGAAAAATAGAATATTCACGCTTTTGACAAGAACTATCTCTGTCGGGCCAGCCCCGAGGGGGCTCTTTAACACGAAAGGCGTTTCGCTTTTGCACTGGAGATTATCATGAGGCGAATGAGCATAAAATGGTTGTTAATGACACTGGGTATAGCAAGCGTCATAGGTGCAGCGCTCACCATCTTTCTTCTCTATTTGCAACAAGGAAGGATGTTCGGTTATCTGGAAAAAATCGGGAATGTTGACAGCCCGTTGCTCTTTCACCTCCAGGATGTTTATGCCCAGGGGCTGCAAACGGAACAGGCCACCCGCAATGTGATTCTCAATCCCAACGATCAAAAGGCCAAAGATAATTTCGCCGCTGCCGACAAGAAGTTCCGCAAAGCCCTCGCGGCGGCCGCTTCCCTGGCCCGTGGAGACATGGCCCGGCAACTCTCCGGTGTTGAACCGCAATGGAACAAGAGTCACGACCTCAAGTTGCAATTGATGGAAATGGCCACCGCCGGCGATGTGAAAAAAGCCGTGACCATGCTCAATACCGAGGAAACGCCCTTGTGGCGGGCCATTAAGAAAACAGTGCTTTCCCTCGTCAGCGTGCAGCAGCGTGTCGCGGCGGACAACCTCAAGGCCATCGAAGCCGGAGAAACCTCGGTTTTCCATATGTTCCTGGGCATGGCCATTGTTTCGGTGATCCTGCTCATGGCGCTGATCGTCTTTTTGATTCGCGGCCTTGGCCGGGGCGCGGCGGCCATTATCGATTACGCCAAGACCATCGGGGGCGGGGATTTCAGCACCAAGCCGATCTCGGGCCTGCCCCGCGAATTCGCCCAGATCGCCGCGTCATTGCTGGAGATGGTCCGTTATCTGGAAACCTCGCTTGGATATTACCAGGGCATCGTGCGCGGCATCGCAACGCCCTACGTCGTGGTGGATACCGAGGAAAATCTGCAAATTACCAACGATAGCCTCATGGCGTTGATCGAGCAATCCGGCACGCCGCAGCAGCATTACGGGAAAAACGTGGCCGGTTTTTTTTACGGGGATTCCTCGCGCAAGACCGTACTGGCCACCGCCATGGCCGAGAACAAAAACATCCGCGAGGAAGTCGTGATCACTTCTCACAAGGGCAACGAGCGCAATGTCCTTATTGACGCGTCCCCGCTTTACAACACCATAAACGGCCAATTGATGGGCTCGCTTTGCGTGTACCTGGACTTCACCGAACTGCGCCGGGGCGAGGCCGCCATGCAGGCCCAGACCAACCGCATGCGCGAAACGGCCCGGGAAGCCCAGGCCATCGCCGACAGTCTGGCCCGGGAAATCGAGGACCTGACCCAGCGTGTGAACATGGTCGAAAGCGGCGCCATGCAGCAAAAGGACCGCATCGGCGAGACCGCCTCGGCCATGGACGCCATGACCGAAGCGGTGACGGAAGTGGCGCAAAACGCCGCCGCCGCCGATTCCCTGGCCGAGGCGGCCAAGGACAAGGCTGAAACCGGGGCCGGGATGGTGGCCGGTGTGGTGGAGGCCATCCGCAACGTCAACCGGCTTGCCGACGAACTGCGGCGGGACATGGACGAGCTCGGCGGGCAGGCCGAGGGCATCGGCAAGATCATGGGCGTCATCGCCGACATCGCCGACCAGACCAACCTGCTGGCGCTCAATGCCGCCATCGAGGCGGCCCGGGCCGGGGACGCCGGCCGGGGGTTCGCCGTGGTGGCCGACGAGGTGCGAAAGCTGGCCGAAAAGACCATGACCGCCACCAAGGACGTGGCCGGGTTTATCACCACCATGCAGCAAAGCACGCGCAAGAACATCGAAAAGACCGAACAGACCAGCCTCGCCATTCAGGATGGTACGAAAAAAGCCAACGATTCAGGAGAAATGTTGCAGGAGATCGTGGGCATCGTGGTCAAAACGTCCGACCAGATCCGCTCCATGGCCACCGCCGCCGAGGAGCAGTCCGCCACGTCCGAGGAGATTCGCCGGGCCACGGAGGAGATCAACCGCATCGCCATCGATACCCTGGAGGCCATGGCCGCCTCGGCCAAGGCCGTGGCCGAACTGGGCGGACAGGCGCGGAGCCTGGAGACCGTGGTTTCGGGCCTGGAATCCGGCAAGAACGCCATTGCCGCCTAGCGGGGCGCTCTACCAATAAGCATGTGTTTGTGTTGGCTTAAAGATGAGCCATTAAGGCATGTTGGGGTAGTTGAGACTGCAAAATGGCGCATAGTTAATTGCGGCACGTGACACTGGCGGGGCGTTCGTTCGAGAGAGGAATCCGAAAGATGCCGAGAGGTGACGCCTTTAAAAGGGGCGTTGCCTCGCGTGCGTTTTCCCCTTTCTCCTAGGCCAGCAAGCCCACGAAGCGCCCCGTCACCTGGCGCAGGCGACGGCTGAGGACCTGGCCCACGGCGAAAAGGACCTTGATGGCCAATTGTGGCTGTTCGGCGGCCAGGGCGTCGAACTGTTCGCGGGTCAGGACCAGGAGTCGCACGTCGGTTTTGGCCACCACCGTGGCCGAACGCGGCTCGTTGTCGAAAAAGGCGATCTCCCCGATGACGGCGTCCCGGCTCAGGTCGATGATGTGACGTTCGGGCGCGCCGGTATCCTCTTTCTGGATGGTCACCACGCCCTCTTCCATGAAGGCCAGGGAATTGGCCTTGCGGCCTTCCTGAATAACGACCGTGCCGGCCGGAAAGGCGCTCTCCTGAAGATAGGCGGCAAGGAGCCGGATTTCCTCGAAGGTGAAGCCGGCCGCGAGTTTGAGGCTGTCAAGGCGCGTGGCGATGGCGGCGATTTCCGCTTCCCGTTGTCCCTGTTCCACATTGGCCTCCCCGTCGGCCGCCATGTCGGCGACGTGTTTCTTGAATTCTTGCCAGCCGTCCTCTGACATCTTATCCCCCTTTGCGGCAAGAAAAAAGGTCGAAAGGGCCGATTGTGGTCCTTTACGCCACGGGAATACGACGATGGGTTGTGGCGTGCATGGACTGTTGCAAGGTCCTCGCATGGTGCAATCACACCCTGGCCGGCAACCGCCGGTGAGAATGGGATAATACGACAACAGGCGTTGGGCGAGACGGACTCTGTTATCGCGTTGTGACTGGGGGCGTTGTATTGTTGTGCCTTCGGTTGCCTCGGCCTGCCTTCTCATGTACGGAGAGGGACTGATAACGGAGGATTCATGGTCAAGCGCATCGCCGGCTGGTTTTTGGTTTTCGTCTGTATGGTTTCCCTGGCCGGTTGCGGCGCGGCTCGGAAACGGCATCCGCTCATCGACCCCAATGCCCAGGAATTGTCCGTCATGGGCATGCGCAACGTGCGGGATTGGGGGGATGCGCTTTCGCCCATGCTCCAGAAAAGCCTCGTTACGGGGGCACGCCAATACGCCGCCTGGCGCAAGGCCAACGACCTTGGCCCTGAAAAGGATTTGTACCTGCTTGCCCTGTCCGGCGGCGGCGCGGACGGCGCTTTTGGCGCAGGCGTGTTGTGCGGCTGGACGGACAAAGGGGACCGGCCCGAATTTCGCGTGGTGACGGGCGTCTCCACGGGGGCCTTGTCCGCGCCGTTCGCCTTTTTGGGCAAGAAATACGACCCGGTTTTGCGCAAGCTGTATACCAATATCCAAACCAAGGATATTTTCTTTCTCAAAAGCATCTGGGACATCATCCGGGGCGATTCGGTGGCGGATACCGGACCGCTCAAAAAATTGGTCGAAACCGCTGTCACGTCGGAAATGATGGCCGAGTTGGCCCGGGAACATGCCCGGGGGCGCCGGCTTTTCATCGCCACCACCAACCTGGACGCCCAGCGCAACGTGGTCTGGGATATCGGGGCCATCGCCTCCTCGGGCAACCCCAAGGCGCTCGAGTTGATCCACAAGATCCTGATCGCCTCGGCTTCCATCCCGGTAGCCTTCCCGCCGGTGTATATCCCGGTGGAGAAAAACGGCGAAACCTTCGACGAAATGCACGTGGACGGCGGGGTGATTTCGCAGTTCATCGTCTACGACGCCTATCTGCTGCCCAAGGAGATCGCGGAGGATGCCCATGCCATGGCGGCCTACGATGCGCTGCACAAGCATGTCTGCATCATCGTCAACAACAAGCTCGGCCCGGTCAGCGAATCCGTCCGGCCGCGTCTTGCCCCCATCGCGTTGCGCTCCATTTCCACGTTGATCAAGTCCCAGGCCAAGGGTTCGCTTGCCTACAGCTATCTGCTCACCAAGCGTGACGGGATGACGCTTGATTACATCGTCATTCCGGAAGATTTCGACAGCCCCAACAAGGAGCCCTTCGACCCCGCGGCCATGCGCAAGACCTTCGACATGGGCTATGCCCTGGGCAAGGAAGGCAAGGCCTGGCAATCCCTGCCTCCGGGCTACGTGGAGTAGCAGGGCGGCGCACTTGGTCGATGCCGAAGACGCCCGTCGTTACAAAAGGAAAGGGCCCGGAGTTTGCCTCCGGGCCCTTTTTTGTCGGGGAGCAAAAAAAGCTATGGCATGCGTGGCGCAATCCCCGTCTTCAGGGCGCGGGCTTGACGTCGCGGGTCACCGAGACGTTGGCCAGTTCGCGGTCCTTCGCGTCAAGGGCCGTCACCTTGACCTGCATCTTTTTCGGCATCTCCTTGGGGCAGGGCATCTGGTTCGGGCCGTAGAGCGACCCCTTGGGGACCATGGCTTGGGCGCCGTTGATGTACAGGCCCCTGTCGGTGGTCTGGAACCCGAAATCCTGGTTGAAGATTTCCGTCCCGAAATCGAAGTCCAGCACCTTCACATTGAGCTTCTTGGTCTTGGGCGGAACACCATGGATGTGCATTTCGGGCGAAACGTTCTGGCACATGTCCACCGCCTTGAAGCCGACATCCACGCCGAACCCCTTGGCGAAATCCATGCCGTCGCTCGATTTGGGCGCGCAGCCCGCCATGATCGGCAACATCGCCAAGGCCGCAATGAGCAGCAGTCGCAGCGGGTTCATGAAGTCTCCTTGTTGTCGTCGTTTTGGGCCTTCGATCCGCGTCGTGGCAACGGATCCGGCCAGGCCGGTCGTGGAGACGATAGCACGGGGCGACGTGTTTTTGAACTCCGGAAACGGGAGCGTCGGGCCAACCTTTCCGGCCTGCAAAAAAAACAGAAGCGGCCCAAGGGGTTGCCTTGAGCCGCGTTGTGTTCTGGTAGCGAGGGAGGGAAATTTTGTGGCACCAAAAAATTTCCTGTAAAACGCTGAAATTATTTACAATAAATAACTAGGGCGCACCAAATAATGGCACCTAAATACCCCTTTGGTTTGCGAAGCACAAGGGGTATTTTTCTGTTCAGAGTGGGTATCTCAAAAATATGAACAAAAATATTGTTCCGTAGATAGCATCCAAAAATACAATACAAAAAATTGTAAGTTGAGTAGTAATGAAAAGTTGTCATAAAAATACGATGAATTGATATATGTTCAGAGTTGCATCAATTAATACACATTCAACGCACTAGCAATGCATAAATTTGACTCATTTTTGTATTTTCCGTTGACTTTTGCTGAAGGATTGATTAGATTCCTCATCGAGGTTGAACGGAAAAATGAAAATAATTTTTTCCAGAAGTTTACTTTAATATTTTTTTTGTCAAAAAACATTATTAAGAACAAATAGGAATAGGTAGGAGGTGATGGGAATGAATGAACGTAAGATTGATTTAATGAGTTTGAGGAATTTTTATCCACCAATGATTGGGAGAACAGAGATTGAAAATTTTTTTCCCGGAATTTTGCATCAAAAATCATTGGCAAATTTAGAATCGGACGGTTTAGGTATTCCAAAGTATAAGTTTGGGGGAAAAGTAATGTATTTTACTGATGACATATTAAAATTCATTGAAGGTAAGATTAAAATGTAAAAGAAAAAGCGGTCTGGCAGGACCGCACTAATAATAAGGAGTAGGTTTAATGAATATAAATAATGATGATGCTATAGTTTTTATTGATAACGTTTGGAATTATAAAAATAATGAAGATAAATCTTACGGATTTTTGACATTATCAACACTGGATAGTTTAAAGAAAATGAGACATTCCCATTTCCAGTCAAACAATCGTAGTGATATTAAAGATTTTGTTGCCAACAACCGAAATTCTCGCAATATATACTCGAGCATTGGTCTCTGCTTTGATAGTCCAAGATATGGGAAAAAAGGGAAAGAATCTGATGTGACGGCTATTGCTGGATTTGCAATTGATGTAGATATATTGGGACCTGGACACAAAGAAACAAAATTGCCACCAACAATTGACGATGCGCTTGATGTAGTAATGAATAAAATGCCAATAAAGCCAACAATGATTGTCAATTCTGGTGGTGGTTTTTATCCATATTATCTGTTGAAGAACATAATAACAATTGAAAGCTATGAACATCAAGTATTTGTCAAGGCTATATCATCTGGGCTGCAATCATATCTTAGAAGGATATTTAATAGTAAAGGATGGAAATTAGACAATACATCGAATTTAGATAGAATTTTCAGACTGCCGGGAACATTTAATTTCAAAACAGATACACCACGACTTGCAAGGATTATGTCTTTAGATAACACTATGAGGTATGATATTGATAATTTTGATGAATTTATAACGGATATATCTCAAGCGAAGGGAGTGGTTATGGATAATCAAAAATCGGTCATGTTGTCCTCGGTCGATGCGATAATTGAAAAGTGTTCTTGGTTGAAGCATTGTCGTGATGATGCTGCAACTTTGAGTGAACCAGAATGGTATGCATCAATTTCAATCTTATGTCGTTATGAAGGTGGTGAAGAAATTATACATCAGTGGGGAAATTGTTATCCAGGGTACTCAGAGAAAGAAACTAATGATAAGATTGCACACGCCATCAAAGATAGCAAGCCTGTTACGTGTGAATATGTCCATACTACATTGCAATGCGGAGGGTGTGAAGCGTGTCCGTCCTGGGGAAATACAAAAAGTCCAATTTCAAAAAAAAATAACAGCAATGCCAATGACGATTTCATCAATAAAATTAATGAACAGTATGCGCTCGTTAAAATGGATGGAAATATACGGATTATTGATATTGTTGCAAATGATGGCCATAAGCGTAATGCGCCTAGATTTTATAGTCCAGCAGCGTTTGTTATGTATATGAAAAATAGACCAGTGTATGAGGTTGACGAAAACGGAAAATCTAAAAAGAAAAACGGGGGGAATTATTGGTTGGAGTCTCCAAATAGAAGGGAATATGAGGATTTAACTTTCTGCCCAGGAGAGTGCGACCCCGCCTATTATAATCTGTGGAAAGGATTTGCGATTGAACCTAATCCACGAGCTTCGTGTGATTTATTTAAAAAACATGTCTTGGAAGTCATCGCTAACAACGATATCGGATTGTATAAATATATTATGGGATGGTTGGCACAGATGGTCCAGCATCCTGAAAATAAACCAGGGACGTCTTTGGTTTTAAAAGGTGAACAAGGAACAGGAAAAGGTACATTTGTATTGTATCTTGCGAAAATATTCGGTGTCCATTATTTGCATCTGTCAAATCCCTCTCAACTGGTTGGGAAATTTAACGCGCAACTTATGAATAAGGTTTTGGTATTTGCTGATGAAGCTTTTTATGCTGGGGATAAATCAAGTGAATCATCATTAAAAATGATGATAACTGAACAAGAATTTGTTGTTGAAGGCAAAGGTAGAGATGCCATCCAGGTTCCTAATCATTTGCATTTGATACTTGCAAGTAATAATGAGTGGGTAGTTCCAGCAGGGAAACGGGAGAGACGTTATGTTGTGTTAGATGTGAGCACTAAGTATATGCAGGACCGCAAGTATTTCAAGGCAATGAATTCAGAATTTGAAAATGATGGTGCTGGAGCATTGCTTGACTATTTGTTAAAGTACGATTATTCAAGTATTGATGTAGGGGTTGTGCCGAAAACTCAAGCCTTATGGGAACAAACGTTGTTAAGCTCTCCAGTTGAATTTAAATTTTGGTATCAGATGCTTGAAGATGGGGCTAATGGAAAAAACAACAAGTGGAATACATATATTAGCAAGAAATATTTGTATGACAATTATTTGGTGTATGCCAAGGATTTACATGTAAGAAATCCATTGGCGCAATTAATTTTTGGACGCCGTGTGAATGAACTGTGTAAATCACTTAGCTCAACGAAGAAAAAGGATGACTTAAGAAATGATTACGGTCATTGCTACATATTCCCACCCTTAGAAACCTGTCGTCAGGAATTTGAGGAATTAATCAAGTTTAGCGTGTTTAAATCTGCGGACAACAGCCACCAATTTGAAGGTTTGGTTGGCGATGAAGATATTCCCAACGATTTTAGACAAGAGATAGATAGTCTTCTAGATGGTGGGTCAGTGGATTGTCATATTATCAACTAGTTGCATAAAATTAGTTTGTTAGTCCTAGTCCTAAGGATAGGTGCTAGGACTAACAAAATTATTCGCTCCCAATGATTGTATGTATTAATAAATAATCAGTCCTAGTGCCTCGTTATTGGCTGGGACAGAAATTATGTGCATTTTCTCGTTGTTTTTGAGATTAGTCCCAGATGTCCGGGTTTATTTGAAAAATTGTTCAATAAGAAAACAGACTCATTACCATAAGCGGGCTTGGTTGATTTTATGAATAGACATTTTCATTAAAAAACTAGGACTACTGGGACTTATCAATGAAAATGTCGTAAAAATGAGCAAAATCATAGTCCTAGTACTAGTCCTGGTGCTTAAATGTTTTCTAAATTATTACGAATTAGTATTTCAGAAGCTATTGTCTGTGAATCATTTTTTTTTGTCCTAATATGAAATAGTATTTGCTCGGATTAAAAATTGAATGGCGTATCGAATTGTTTAGTTGCGTTTGAACGTCAAGGTATCTATGTTGAGGTTGCTTTAACCATTGCCGCATTGTTTTTAACAACTTGTGTTTAATAAACTCCATGAAAACTTATAGTCTCTTCAGGTTAATGTTTCGGATATGTCTTTAGCATATTTCCTGCGTTGCTAGTGACTTATATGAACTTCCTGTACCGCTACCCTTGTAAAAAACTAGCCTAACTCAAGGTGTTGTGGGACCAGACCAGAGGCAAGAACTTTTTTTGAAAACGCCCAAAACGGAGTGGATTTATACCGGGAAAAGTTCACTTTACTTTTTACTTTTAGTTTTTGTAAAACATATAGTGTAAGTTACTGACCGATGTTATTTATATCATTTTCAATCTTTTGTTGGCCACGTAGTGTTTTATGCATTTCACTACGTGGCATTTTAATGGTTAAAATGTGTACTCAATACTATCAGTGCTTTTTCCATCGCTTTTGTCTTCCATCAGTTGCTTTAAAATATCTACAATATTGTTATGGTCGTCTTCGTATTCATCATTTGCTTCAACTGTTTTGATTTGATTGTTCATCGGTTTTGTTGGATTTGTGAATTTGAAACTGTTGTCATTCAACAGAAATTGAACTATTAAAAAATTTACCATTGAATTAATGCTTATACGGTTTACGTTACAAAATTTTTTAAGTTGTAACCCGTTGGAATACTCAGTATAAATATCTAGCCGCATTTTGGAAGGATTATCAGTTGTCTTTGACATATTAACCCCTATTTTTTAATGATTCCTTTTTTGATTTTGTTGTCTACTATTTGGCACAATGCATCACAAAGTATGGTCAAGTGTTTAAGGTCAAGAGCTTCTACGCCATATTTTTCAAGGATTTGGTGCAGCCGGCGTAATTTTACCTGATATATAACTTTTTTGTTGATTGCCGATGTACTGGCTGGTGATAATTTAAAACGATTGTTTACGTTTGTTGTTTTTGTTGTTTTGGGCTTCATTCTCATACATGTAGACCTCTTTAATTAATTTTTTGTAAGGTTTGAACTATACATCTCTTGGCGAGCTGATATATCAATGGATTATACCATTTATCTTGCAACGAAAATACATCCTGTCCCAAGAATTGGTCAAATTGTTCATTGTCAATTATTGAAAAATTTAGCTTGGATAATAGTTCAGATAGGCTTTGTTCTAGTACTTCTGGTTTGTTCAATATATTGTTTTTGGTGCTTAACACTGTTAGCCAATATTTATAGTAAGTCATTGATTTGACACAAAATCTGTCAATCTCTTTAGAAGACATATTCTGAATGGTTTTAGAGTTGATGTCCTTTAGTACATTTACCTTGTAACCTTGATTTACAAAAAATATACTAATGTCATTTAAATTTTCATTCTCATACAAGTAAACTCCTTTTATTCCAGATTTCTTTAAAAGGTTTATACAGGTCTGTGTTATTGTATACCCAGGGATTGGAAAACTCTTATTGTAATGTTTGGCTTTTAACTCAAATGTTACGTCTCTCGAATCTGTTATTAAGACATTTCCGTTTGACTCGCTGACGCTTTCGTTAAATAGCATACAATCAACTAAATGAATGTTTTTCTCAATTATGTCTTCAATTTTAATTTCCATAATTTTGTTTACTCCATTTCCATACATACATCGTTATTGGTTGTTTTAATTAAAAAAGTTAATTTCGGACAAAGTAAAATCATCTAAAATATGTTTTAATTCCGGCATTGAAAATGAAAGTGATTTTTAAAGTAAACTGCCAAGTGCTGTTGGATATCAGCACTTGTTACTTTCAATGAAAGTAACATTTTATAATGAACTGAAAGTGAAATGAATGGTTGCCGGAATTGGGAATCCATCCCGGCAGCCTCCAGGATGGAGAAATCTAAGTCTATGATGTCCCGGAACTTTGCCGGGTATATTCCATATTTTTCTAGTGTGAAAATATCTCACAAATTAGCCGCGTTTGGTAGGCGAGGGATAGTCCAAGCTACCAATAGCCCCAGCACGGCAAATACGGGCGTATATCGGCCCTAAATTTGCTATCCTGGGATATGCGCGTGGGTAACTTGGGTAAGTGGGCGAGCCATGTCGAGTCGGCCAGGGGGTGGCCCGAGGTAATGCGCGGCAGGTCGAAAGAATCATCAAATTGTTGACAAATTCGATAGGAAATATTCTTGACAAATTCACTCGTGTTTTTTACAAATAACCTAACGAACGTTTGGAGAAATGTTAAAATAAGGAGATAAATTATGAACGGTAAATATATCAAATACTTGCGGGTTAGCACTAAGACACAGGGGCAATCTGGCCTGGGATTAGAGGCGCAAGAGGCTGCAATAACTCAATATCTCAACGGTGGCACGTGGGAAGTCATCGCCGAATTTATGGAAGTGGAATCCGGCAAACGTGATGACAACCGCCCGAAACTGCAATGTGCTATACAATTAGCTAAGGCCACTGGCGCTAAACTTTTGATAGCGAAGCTCGACCGCTTGAGCAGAAACGCGGCTTTTTTGATGAGTTTAAATGATTCCGGGGTTGATTTTGTTTGTTGTGACAATCCTAATGCGAATAAATTGACCATTGGTATACTTGCGTTGGTAGCACAAGACGAGGCTGAGCGAATATCGTTAAGGACCAAACAAGCCCTTGCTGCTGCTAAAGAACGTGGTGTAAAATTGGGTGGCGCTAATGATAGAGTGCCTACTGGGCATCTAAAGAATTATGGCAATAAATATGGTGTTGCGGCTTTAAAGAAAAAAGCGCAATTAAAAGCCGATGAATTGCGTTCAATTGTAGAGCCACTATTGACGGACTGTTTGACGTTGAACGATATCGCGCTTAGGCTGATGGATATGGGGGTATTGACTCCACGTGGTGGGGGCAAGTGGTATTCCGCAAGTGTCTCTCGATTGCTAAATCGTTTAGGATTAAGTTTAGCTAGTTGATTTGTGGTGTAGGGCTTAGTAATTTTTTTGCTGCGATAATATGGTCCTGGCAGTAATATATTTCTAGTGAAACATAAACCGTCTATGTTTTGTTATCTTTTGTTGAGTCTGAAGCAAATCTTGCTTTGATTTTATTTAAAACTGTAGGAAGTTTTTGTTGCCAGTTTTTGATGATTGTTTCACGAGTTTCTGAAGAAATTTTGATATTTTTTTCTTGTACTGAATATTTGTTGGCTTCAAGAAATTTTTTTGCATCATTTATAGTTGTAAAATATTTTGGTATTAAGTTGAGGTTGAACGTGTTTTCGAGTACGTCTATGTCTATTGTTTTCGATTCTTTTATTTCGTGTGCAATGTTAGAAGTCGGTTCTGTGGGGAATAAGGCTTTCCCTCCTTCAAACATTTCATAGTATTTATTTGATTCAGTTGGTGTTATTTTTAAATATTCATAGTTGATATGCGGGAGTTTGTTGAAGTCATTGCCAAAAAACAGAGGAATAGAGCAGGCTTTTTGTTCTTCAGGTCGAGGAAGCCCTTGGAAACCTATTGGGTTAAAAAAATTGGTATCGTGTTTATAAAGTCTAGAAAAATCAATGGTGTATAATACCGAATAGTGATTCGTGTCTAGGATAGGTTCGTATTCGTTCGTTAATGAGTTTTTTAACTTGCAATATGCAAAAAATAACGCCACATCCTTGGAGCGGGTGACGTCAATAAATGTGGTTGAAAATCCATAGTGTTGAGCTAATCCTTCAAGGTCAATATGGAAATGTTTTCCATCAAAAACCCACTGCCTTAATTCTTTAATTATTGGATGTGAACCTAGTAAAAATTTATAAAATTCGTAGTTTTTTAATATTTTTACAAAAATACTAAGTTGGTCCATCTTTCTGTATAAAGTCGGAAAGCATTGCTCGTGAAATTTCGTCTGCCCTCTATATAGGCGGGGGTTAAATTCTGGCCCAGGGAGGAGGGTGAACTTGTTTTCGAATTCAACGGCGTAAAAGTCGTCAACCGATTCGGAAGTTATCATTCCGAGGTTGTTTATTGTGAGACAGTCGTCAGTGGTTGAAAATGATAACAGGATGTCAATATATTCTTCCAATTTCAATATTCTTTTGCCAAAAGGAACTTTTCCGATTTCTATAGACATTGATTTTTTAAAGTTAGTTAGAGATTGTACCAGTCTATTTGACTAGTTTTTGTTGATGAAAATATCTTGTGTGCATTAGTCTCGTAGTGTCAACTCTGAAATTTAGTTTACTGATTACGTCGTTGTATAATTTTTCAACACTATATGCCGGTGCATAATAGTCTAGGCTCATATCCCTATCTCTGTGCCCAATGAGTTCGTGTATCTGTCTTTCGGGTAAATCTTGCTCTTTGCATACCATTGCAAATGTAGACCTCCAACAATGAAATGTCTTTTTGTTATTTTGTTTTATTGGAGCAATGCCTAATCCTTTAATATAATCAGCATACCAGCGTGTCACGGTAGAACCATATGAATAATTTTTAAATTGTAATTCTGGGAATATCCTATTGTCCTGATTTTTTGCAACCATATTTACGTAAGATTCAAATCCAAGATTCAATACTGCCTTGTGTAATGGAATATCTCTTTCGCCTGCTTGTGTTTTAACTGATTGATTCTCTCCAGTTGATGATATTTTTATATAAGGAATTCCACTGAATATTACATCTTTGCGTTGTAGTTGTGCTAATTCATTGATTCTGCAACCTGTATAACAACCTAATATTGGCAGCCAGTATTGGTAGTTGTTTTTAAACACGCTCTTCAAATAGTAGTCAGAGAAAAATATTTTATGCAGTTCTTCAATAGTATATGGTTCAAATATTGTCCTGGATTCTTTTCGGGAGCGGAACTTCCCTTGTGCATAATTTATTTCCATATATCCGCGCGTAATAGACCACTTGAAAAAGCTGGAAATATGTTCAACAATATTTTGGATTGTTCGCGGTGAAATTACTTCTTTGCACTTCATTTTTATAAGAGCTTCAATGGTTTTCCCTCTGTATTCTGGCTTTTTGTTTCTGTGTGCTGGAATTTTTTGTAACGTGTCAACAAATGTATTCATTACTTCATGGCTGATTTCTTCAAGGTGTATGTCTCCAACGATTTCAAGAAACCAATTTGTGTAATTGTAGTAATCTTTAGAGGTTGTTTTCTTCCAATTTGATTCGTTGAGCTGTAAGTAATCATCTATTGCTGCGGATAGTTTCTTTGATTTTTTGATTTTGCATTTTGTTTCAATGAGAACGTTTTGTTTTGGAATGTTCAAGTCTAATTCTTTTAATATGGTGTTTTCCGAGTCATAATCACCCATAAGCCTATTCTTTATTATTTCAAAGTATTTTATGTTGTACTTTGTACGTAAATGACAAAACAGTTTTACTAGTTCTTCTTCGTCCTCAATGTTCAAGTTTAGTATTTTTGATAGGTTGATTGAATCGTCTTTTTTCTCCCAATATCTTCCTTCTCGGAGATTTGTTTTTTCATTATCAATTATATTCTGACATTCATCAGTCAGTCTTGAAATGTCCCCCGTTGTCTTCCGTGGCTTTACCGCGTGGTCTATTTCCCACGAAAGAAGTTCATTTTTGAGCTTTGCTATCAGCTTTTGATGAATTTCTATGTGCTTTTCTTGGAAATCCATTAACCGTACCTCTTCAAAGTACGCTTTATACAAAGATAACAAAAAAATTGCACGTGTTTTGGCCACACGGCGATATCCGGTGCGGAGACAGTGCCGAATTTCGGTTTTACCGACCAGGGCGGCGAGTTCCCCTGGGACCCGGACCCGAAAGTAAAAAATATTTTGATTAGGCTTAAGGAAGGTATAGGGCGGGGGAGTGGGCACGGTCAATTCTCCTTCACGGAGAATTTTTTGTGGCACCATTTTGTGACCCTACTGGCTTGGACCAAAAGAAGATGCCCAAGGCATCAGGGTATTGTCCTGAAATCCTTAGGCATCTTTCGATATTTGGTAGCGAGGGAGGGAATTGAACCCCCGACACTGCGGATATGAGCCGCATGCTCTAACCGTCTGAGCTACCTCGCCAGATGTCTCCGGCAGCGGAGAAGAGGGTGTTTAGCCGATCCGGCATCCCTTGGCAAGTATTTTTCGCGGGGAATTTCGCAACCCCTATTTCGGCCAGAAGAAAAAGACCGTCGCCGCCAGGGCCAACCGGTACCAGGCAAAGGGCCGCAGGGACATGTGTTTGACCAGCACGATAAACCCCTTGACCGCGACCAGGGCGGAGAGAAACGACACCACAAAGCCGATGGTCAGAATCCACAGGTCGTCGGCGGAAAACAGGGCCGCGCTTTTGTAAAAGTCGTACAGCGTGGCCGCGAACATCAGCGGCACGGCGGCGATGAAGGAATATTCCGCGGCCAGACCGCGCTTGGCCCCGAGCAGCATGCCGCCCATGATGGTGGCCGCCGAGCGCGAAAATCCCGGCCAAAGCGCCAGACATTGGAAGCAGCCGATGCCAAGCGCCAGCCCCGGCGTCATCTCGTCGAGGGTATAGAAGCGGTCCCGCTTCTTGCGGCTTTCCACCCAGAAGATCATGAGCGCGCCCACGGCCAGGGCCATGGCCACGGTGGTCGGCCCGAAAAGATAGGTTTTGATGGCCTTGCGGGTGGCCAGCCCCAAAAGCCCGGCCGGCAGCGAAGTCAAAAAAAGCATCCACAAGCCGCGCGGGCCGGAAAAGGCGTGCAGCGGCTTGGGCGAAAGCAGCCACCAGAAGCGTTTCCAGTAGAGCACCACCACGGCCAAAATGGCTCCGAGCTGGATGATGACGTCGAAACTGTCGGCCTTGGCTCCGGTGAACCCGATGAGATGGCCGACGAGAATGAGATGGCCGGTGGAGGACACGGGCAAAAACTCGGTCGCTCCCTCGACAAGGCCGAGGATGGTGGCGGCAAGGGATTCGGTCATGGGAAAAGCTGCTCCTGGCGGGGAATATCCTGTATCCGGGCGGCTCTACCCGATGGCCGGGCAAGTTGCAAGCCGGCTTGTGCTCGTGTATGTCTTGAGACCGAGCAAGGAGGCTTCATGGCCACGATCATGCCCCAGGGCGAACTCATGCGACGCGCGGTCAAATGGGTCGACGCAAAACGCGCCGAAACCAATGAACCCTTGGCCGCGCTTTGCGAAAAGGCGGCCGTGCAGTTCAATCTCGGTCCCAAGGACGCGGCGTTCTTGGACGGTTTTTTCAAGGAACACAAGGAGCCGGGTCGGGACTAAGGGCGGCTTCGGCCAGGACGCGGCAAAGCGCCTCCCGGCCAAGCCCGGTCTTGCCGGAAAAAAGAATCGGCGGGAAGGCGGGTCGCGCCAGTTCCCGCCACTCTTTTTTTCGGGCTTCCTGGTCGCGCTGCTTGCATTTGTCGGCCTTTGTCAGCACCACGAGCACGGGTATGTGCCGGGACCGTAGCCAGTCGACCAGCTCCACATCCAGGCGCTGGGGCGGCAGGCGGCAGTCGACAAGGGCGGTTACGGCCCGTAACTGACTGGTCTTCTTGAGATAGGCATCGATGAGTTTGGCCCATTTTTCCCGCTCGGCCATGGAGCAGCGGGCGTAGCCGTAACCCGGCAGGTCGACCAGGCAATAGCCGGCGGCCTGGGCCATGTAGAAGTTGAGGCTTCGGGTCTTGCCCGGTGTGGCGCTGATTTTGGCCAGCCCCTTGCGGCCGGCCAGACAGTTGACCAACGTCGATTTGCCGACGTTGGACCGGCCGGCCAGGGCGACCTGGGGTGCATCGACCACAGGGATCTGGTCGGTCAGGTAGGCGGTTGCCAGAAGGGCGAGACTGAGTTCCGTACGTGTTTTTTCCGTGGCGTTGTCCATCCGTGCCTTGTGACCGGCCCGGTTGCCCCCGTCAAGGCGGAGGATGCGCCCAAATGAATGAAGGAAGCAGCATGCGCAAGGTCCGATTGCTGGTGTTAAACGGTCCCAATCTCGGGTTTATTGGCGTGCGGCAGCCGGAAATCTACGGCCATCGCACCATCGAGGACCTGCCGGAAATGGTCCGGGAAATGCTTGGCGAAAGCGTCCAGCGCCTGGAATTGCAGTTCCATCAGGCCAACAGCGAAGGGCATTGCATCGACCGGCTGGAGCAGGCCTGGAAGGATGGTCTGGACGGCATCGTCTTAAACGCCGGGGCCTACACCCATACGAGCCTCGCCTTGGCCGACTGCCTGGCCTGGATCGGCATTCCCTGCGTCGAGGTGCACATTTCCAATATTTTCGCCCGTACCGACGAACCGTTGCGCCACAAGAGCCTGATCGGCCGCAACTGCATCGGCTGCATCGCCGGTTTCGGGCTGACCAGTTACGCCTTGGCCGTCATCGCCCTGTGGCGGCACATCACCGAAAATCCCAACTTCATCTAAGGAGATACAATGCTTTCCACCACCGACTTCCGTCGCGGACTGAAAATCGAAATGGACGGCGTGCCCTACGAAATCGTGGACTTCCTGCACGTCAAGCCCGGCAAGGGCGGGGCGTTTATCCGCACCAAGCTCAAGAACATGATCAACGGCCGGGTGGTGGAAAACACCTTCCGGTCCGGCGAAAAGATGATCAAGCCCGACCTCGAGAGCAAGGACATGCAGTACCTCTACCATGACGGCGAGGAATTCGTGTTCATGGACATGGAGAGCTACGAGCAGCTGCACGTGGGCAACGATCACCTGGGCGAGAAGGGCGGCTACCTCAAAGACGGCATGGAACTCAAGATGCTCCTCTACAAAGGCCAGCCCCTGGACATCGACCTGCCGGCCTCGGTGACGCTCGAGGTGACCGACACCGAGCCCGGGGTCAAGGGCGACACCGTCAGCGGCGCCAGCAAGCCGGCCGCTCTCGAAACGGGCATCTCGGTCAACGTGCCGCTGTTCGTCAATACCGGCGACAAGATCAAGGTGGATACCCGCACGGGCGAGTACATTGGCCGGGAATAACAAGGACGCCGGGAAGGATGCTCCCGGCGGTTTTCGCCTCTCCCGCGAGCTTGTCGGGTTGGCCGCGTTCTTCGTGGCCGCCTTTCTGTGCGTCGCGCTCTATACCATAAGCGACGGTGACCCCGGTTTCAACCAGTCCGTCACCCGCCGTGTCGTGGCCAACAAGGCCGGGTTGGTGGGGGCGTACGTGGGGGGGGCTCTGGCCGACTTGTTCGGCCTGTGGGCCTATCTGGTCCCCCTGGCCATCGCCTGGCGGGGACTGCGGTTCCTGGCCCCCGGCCTCAAGGTCCCCTTCTGGCGTGGGCTCGGGGCTTTTTTCCTGAGCCTTGTGCTGCTGGCCTTTCTGGGTTCGCCCTGGGGATTTTTTGGCCTAAGCCTCGGCAATGTGCGGGGCGGCGGCGGCGCCGGGCAGCATCTGTTCGGATTTTTGAATCGTTACTTGAGCTCTTTTGGCGCCTACTTTTTCCTGACGTTCGCCCTGATCGCCGCTATCCAGGTGACCTTTGGCCTCACCTGGACCAATTTCTGGCGGCCGGTGCTGGATGTGGCCAAGGAAAAAGGCTGGCAGCTTTATGATGCCTGGCAGGCGTGGCGGGAGGCGCGGGCCCAGGCTCGGGAGGTCGCGCGGGAGGAACGTCTGGCCCGGGAAGAGGCCTCGCCGTCCCCTGGGCGCGATAAAAAGCCGGCCAGGGAAAAACGTCCGCCCGCCCCGAAGAACTCACCGGCCGTCGATGCCACTGCCGCGGGGGCTCCGACCGAGGCCGTGGACCGCTTTCTCGACGCCATTGTCGGACAGGTCGCCCGGCATGACGAACCGCCCGCCGCGCCGCCGGCCGTTCCCCAGCCGGCCCTTTCGCCTCCGCCTGCGCCGGTCATCCCTGCCGCGCCCAAGCCCGCGCCGGCGCGCGCGGCCAAGGCCCCGGCCAGGAAGTCCACAGCGGGCGACAATCCCATGCCGCCGCTGGACCTGCTCTCCGTGCCGCCGCCGGCCGAGGCCGCCCCGGCCGACCCGGAAGTCTGCCGCCGGCAGGCCGAAAGCCTTATTACGTGCCTGAGTGACTTCGGCATCCAGTGCGAGGTCACCCGGGTCATCCCTGGGCCTGTCGTCACCATGTTCGAGGTCAAGCCCGCTCCCGGGGTCAAGATCAGCCGTATCGTGGGCCTTTCGGTGGATCTGGCTTTGGCCATGAAGGCCCTGGCCGTTCGCATCGAACCCCTCTCGGGCAAGGATACCGTCGGCGTCGAGATCCCCAACGCCCGGCGGCAGACGGTCTATTTCCGCGACGTGCTCGACACCGAGGCCTTTCGCGCCTCGTCCTCGAAATTGACGCTGGCCATCGGCAAGGACATCCAGGGGCGGCCGCAGGTGGCCGACCTGGCCCGCATGCCACATCTGCTCGTGGCCGGCGCGACCGGCTCGGGCAAGAGCGTGTGCATCAACGGGATCCTGCTTTCGATTCTCTACAAGGCCACGCCCGACGAGGTGAAGCTGCTACTGGTCGACCCCAAGCGCATCGAGCTTTCGGTCTACAACGACCTGCCCCATCTGGTGCATCCGGTGGTGACAGAGACGGCCATGGCCAAATCCGCCCTGGACTGGGCCGTGGCCGATATGGACCGCCGCTACGAGGCCATGGCGCTTTTGGGCGTGCGCAACATCGCCGGTTACAACGAAAAGCTGGCCAAGCTCGGGGATAACCGGCCCGAGGAGCTGGCGGGACTCGAGCCGCTGCCCTATCTCGTCATCGTCATCGACGAACTGGCCGACCTCATGATGACCGCGGCCAAGGAAGTGGAAGTGAGCATCGTGCGGCTGGCCCAGCTGGCCCGGGCCGCCGGCATCCATCTTATTTTGGCCACCCAGCGCCCGAGCGTGGACGTGGTCACGGGGCTCATCAAGGCCAACTTCCCCACCCGCATCGCCTTCCAGGTGACGAGCAAGCACGATTCGCGCACCATTCTCGACGCCGTGGGCGCGGAATATTTGCTCGGGCGCGGCGACATGCTCTATAAGCCGAGCGGCGGCAAGACCACACGCATGCACGGCGCGTTCGTCTCGGACGAGGAAGCGGCGGCGGTGATCGAGCATTGGAAGAGCAAGGCCGCGCCCAATTACGCTCTGGATTTCAGCGACTGGCAAAAAAGCGCCGACGGCAATGGCGGCGGCGACTTCGGCGGCGGCGAGGGCGGCGACGACACGGCCTCGGACGCCGTCTATCCCCAGGCCGTGGATTTTGTCATGGAACAGGGCAAGGCTTCCATTTCGCTCATCCAGCGCCGTTTTCGCATCGGCTTCAACCGGGCGGCGCGGTTCATCGAACAGATGGAACGCGACGGACTGCTCGGCCCCCAGGAGGGCAGCAAACCCCGAGCCGTCATTCGGAATAAGGAATAGGGGAATGCCTCCGGCGGCCAGGGGGAAACTTTTTGAAAAAAGTTTCCCCCTGGACCCCCTTCAAAAACTTTTTAAAAATGGAAACTTGTTCCTTTCTCCATAAGGAACGCTACAGCCCCCTTTGAGAG
>NZ_JBLODY010000025.1:0-53949 GCF_047785625.1 Solidesulfovibrio sp. C21 | reverse complement strand
AGAACTGGCTTTTCTCAGGCCACCCACGCGGGGCCGACGCCTCGGCCACCCTGTACTCCCTCATCGAGACCGCCAAGGCCAACGACCTGGAGCCGTACCGTTATCTGCGTCACCTCTTCGAGCACTTACCGGCGGCAACTTCCGACGCCCAGCGCAAGGCCCTCCTGCCACCGTACATCGCTCCCAAAAGCCTGATTATCCCTACCTGAACTTCTGCCGCCTTCCGATTGCCCTGACAAGATGCGCCTCATTGAGCGCTTACTTTGAGAATAGGCAGTTTGCAGCAGGGAACAACTTCGCATCCGAGCTTGGGCGCTTTCCCCGTGTGCCCGCTCGATGGTGACGCTGCTCTTGAGACTGGTTGAAAGCTCATGGGCAATCAGGCGCAACGACGCGTCCCCCATGCCCTCGACTGTCCCTGGTTGCCGACCATAATGGAAAGCAATGGCGTCATGTTGACGGGCGTGCCTTCAAATGGGTATTGTTATTATGTAGGAGCAGTTATCGGTATTTTTTTAAAGGACGCAGCATAAAACCAAACGGTATGGTCCATGAAAATCTCAATGCCGGACTCCGTGAAATTCAACCTTGTCTTGGTGGTTTTGGCCGGGCTGCTGCCTGTTGTGGCGGCAATGGCCAGTTCTGTTTTGGAACGGTGGAAGCATGAGATCAATGACATAGAGCTTACCAGCCTCCGTATGGTTGCATATTACGCTGAACAGCAGGAGGAAGAAACTCGACGCATTATAACGATACTTGACAACCTGGCGGGAACCTTGCCTGTGCGGACCATGGACCCTGTGGCCTGCGATGCTTTATTCCGAAACTTCCTTGCCGCCAATCCAGGCTATGCGAACTTTGCCCTTACGGACCCCCAGGGGAACGCTGTGGCCTCGGCCCTCCCCTTCACAAAGCAGAACCTCATGGACCGGAAGGAAGTCAAGGAGGCCTTGTCCACCGGGAAGTTTTCCGTCGGGGAGTTTGCCGTGGGCAAGGTGAGCGGGATGGATATTCTCCCCTTTGCCCTGCCGGTGCGGGATGGCGGGGGCGAGGTGCGGGGTGTCCTGCTCGCAACGTTGCGGTTGCAAGACTTCAAGCCGTTTTTCGAACGGGCACGATTGCCCCAGGACTCCTTCGTGGGGCTGGTCGATGCCAATGGCCGCCGGCTCTTCAGATTCCCAGCCAAGGATTCTGACCCTATCGGGCAATACACCGACCCCGCTGTTTGGCGGTCGATTCAGTCCGTGGGACAAGAAGGCGTCTTCACGGGGCATGGCTCCGACGGCCCGGAACGAATTTACGCGATACACCGCATGGCGCTGGCTCCGGGGGACGCCCCCTATCTGAACATATTCGTAGCCATCCCCAAAACCGTGGTTGTGGACAACGCCAACGCGGCTATTCAACGCCAGGTCGGGTGGCTCTTTCTCTCTGTGGTGTTGGCCGGAAGCGCGGCTTGGCTGGTGTGCCAGTACGGTATCTACGAGCGGGTGGACGCGTTGTCTGCCATGGTCCGCCGTCTGGAGGGTGGCGACTTGTCCGCCAGGACAGGACTCGACAATCCCCAGGGCACCTTCGGCGAACTGGGGGCCACCCTCAATACAATGGCCGCAGCCCTGCAACAGGATATGATCGAGCGCACCGAGGTGCAGCGCAATTTGGAAATGGAAATCCTTCGCCGCAAGACCCTGATGGAGAATAGCGGCGATGGCATCGTCGTCATCGATCAGGAGCACCGGGTGGTGGAGGCTAACCGCAGGTTCGCGGATATGCTCGGTTATACACCGGAAGAGTTGGTCGGGATGGCTACCTGGGACTACGAAGCCAGGGTGAGTGAGGAAGATATCCACAATAAATTTGGGGATATGGACAAGGTTAAGAATGTCTTTGAGTCCGAGCACCGACGCAAGGATGGCACAACCTTTCCCGTGGAGGTCAGTGCCAGCGGGACCAAGTTTCAAGGGCGGTCATTTGCCCTGGCCGTCGTGCGGGACATTGAGGAGCGAAAGCGCGGGGAGCAAACTCTGCGTAACTTCTACGCACTGCTGGAGAACGCAGAGCACGTGATGGTCTTTAAGGATACGGCCCTGCGTTACGTCATCGTCAACAGGGCCTACACGCAACTGACCGGGCATTTGCCGCAGGACGTCATCGGTTTGAGCGACCTGGAACTCTTCGCAGGCAAGTCCACCCCGGAGCAGATCGAAGCGTATATGGCCAACGACCGGCAGGCCTTGCCCCTGAAGCCGGGCCAGTCAGTCACTGCCGAGGAGGAGACGCTGGGGCCAAACGGGGAGGTGCGCACCTATCTGACCAAAAAGTTTCCCGTCTACGGCGAGGATGGTGGACTTATGGGCGTGGGGACGATTTCCTGGGAGATCACCGACCGCAAAAGAATCGAGATGGAATTGCGGGAAGCCAAGGAGATGGCCGAAGAGGCCACCCAGACCAAAAGCCGGTTCCTGGCCAACATGAGTCATGAGATTCGTACCCCCATCAACGGGATCGTGGGCATGGTCCAGTTGCTGAAAACGACCGAGCTTGACCGGGAACAGATTGCGTATGTCGAGATGGCGCTCCAATCCTGCCGACGCCTTACCGGATTGGTTGCCGACATCCTTGATCTCTCCCGGATCGAGGCCGGGCGGCTTCAGATCAAGGCCATGCCATTCCCGTTCATGGAACTGTTTCGGGCCGTTGAACAGCTTTTCGCCATGCCGGCACGCCAGAAAGGCATCCGCTTGACCTTTTATGCGGATGAGAGAATCCCGGACCATGTGGTGGGAGACAGTTCCCGGCTGCAACAGGTGCTGAACAACTTGGTCGGCAATGCCATCAAATTCACTCAGGCCGGGGAGATAAACGTTGAGACCTACCTCTTGCCGTCTCCCGCCCCGGACAAGGTTCGGGTGCTGTTCTCCGTGGCCGATACTGGAGTCGGCATCGATGATGCGATACTTCCAGCCTTGTTTGAGCCCTTCACGCAGGCCGACGAAAGCTTCACCCGGAAATACCAGGGCGCGGGTCTCGGGTTGTCCATCTGCAAAAATCTGGTGGAGTTCATGGGGGGAGGTGTCTCCGTCGACAGCGCGAAGGGCGTCGGCACCACAGTGCATTTCTGCGTCGTATTCGGAAAGGTCGCGGCGAGTTCTGAACAAGCCGAGGTCAAAACGGCCCCCCGGACGGATGCAGTCCATGAATTCACGGCGCTCGTGGTAGAAGACGACAAGGTGAACGCGATAGCTCTATCCCATCTCTTAAAAAAGGCTGGCCATCGCATCCGAAACGCTGAAAATGGGCGACAAGCACTGGATATCCTCCAATTGGAAACCTTCGACCTCATCCTCATGGACATCCAGATGCCGGTTATGGACGGCCTGGAGGCCACACGCCGCATCCGGGCCGGGGAAGTGGGAATGGACAAGGCCGACATCCCCATCGTCGCCCTTACCGCCCACGCCATGTCCGGTGACAGGGAAAAGTTCCTGGCCGCGGGGATGAGCGACTACCTCGCCAAGCCCGTTGAGATGGAGACGCTTAGGGAAGTCATTGCGAGGGTTGTTACAGGCGGTCCCGCCAAAGTAGGGAGCGCCTGAAAAACGTGGGGCCTATGGTTCACTGTTCAACCTTATGACGTCTCATCCTTACGGTTTCACGCTGAAAAAGCTGGAGAACCGGGATTGGAGAACCTCCCCAGTGGATAACCTCTGGATAACCGTCTGTGGGCTTGTTTGGGTCGTTTTAGCCGGGATACGTTATCTTCTCTTAAATAAAATCAAGTTATTATAAGTTGTTACAGTTTTACAGTCGGCCTTCTAAGCAGACGGCCACAGGTTCGAATCCTGTCGGGCGCACCAAGACAAGATTTCAAGGGGGGGGCGTATGGCCTGCCCCCTTTTTTCGGCTGGATCGAGACGACCTCAAGGGCGCGAAGCGGTTGCGCGCGGCAACACAGCCATGGCCCTAAGCCCCAGGCCGCCTTCCCGGTTTTCCAGAACAAGCCATCCTCCCATTTGTTGCAGCACGGCTTCGACGATGGCGAGTCCCAGCCCGCACCCCGTGGGCGTCTGCTGTTTGCCGCGAAAGAAGCGTTGCGTCGCCTGGAGAATCTCGTCAGGAGGCATGCCGGGCCCTTCGTCTTCCACTTGTATGCCACGCCCGTCCGACGTGACGTTCCAGACGACCGTACCGCCTTCGGGCGAGTGCTGCAGCGCGTTTTCATGGAGATTGCGCAGGGCGATGGCGAGGGTTTCCCGGTTTGCCGTGATCGCGAAGTCGCGCAGAGCCGGATCGATGCGCACCGTGATGCCCTGCACCACCGACGGCTGCGCCGATGTGCCGATCTCCTCGAGCACGTCGCCGAGGCAAATGCGTTCCGTTTGGCTGGCAGCCAGGCCGCTTTCGAGCTTGGCCAGGGTCAGCAGCTGGCGCACCAGGCGCGTGGCGCGGTCGACGGAGAGCAGGACGTGCCGCAAGGCCCCTTGTCGGATGCCGGGATCGTCTGTGGCCATGGCGATTTGCGCGTGCGTCTTCAATCCGGCCAGGGGCGTGCGGAGTTCGTGGGCGGCGAAGGCCGTGACATCCCGTTCGTGGCGTCGGGCCGTCTCCACCTTGGCGAACAGGCTGTTTAAGGCCGCGGCCAGGGGCAGGAGCTCGGCAGGGGCGTGTTGTGTCCGCAACGGTCGCATGTCGTCGACGTCCCGGGATTTGAGCTCCACGGCCATGTCGAGCAGGGGCCGCAGCCCGCGTCCGAGGCTGAGCCAGATGAGCCCGCCGAGCAGGGGAAGCATCAGGATGGCGGGGATGGAAAGCCCCTTGACCAGGTCGCGGGCGAGCTGATCGCGCTGGCCGAGACGGTCGCCGATCATCACGCGTACGCCCTGGGCGGGATTGTCGATGGTGTACACCCGCCAGTATTCGCCCTGGATGCGGCGATCGGAGAAGCCGGACGCCTTATCGGTCAGGGAGATGTCCGGCGCGCTGCCCGACCGGGCGAGGAGATGTCCGTCCAAGGTCCATATTTGGCAGGAAAGCTGGCGTTGGTAGTGTTCCGGCATTGCGGCGGCGCTCGCCGCGGCGGCAAAGGCGGGGCCGCTTCTGGCGACGAGGGAATTGACCATCCGCGCTGCCTCCTGGAGGCGGGTATCCAGCACATGCTCGAGTTCCGCCTTGGCCCCAACGAAAATCCAGAGGATGCCGCAGAGCCATATGACGCCTGTGGCGCTGACCAATATGGCGAAAAGACGCCGGCGCAGGGACGTCATGGCGCAACCCGCATACGGTAGCCGAGACCGCGCACCGTTTCTATCTTTTCCCGGCCTACCTTGGCCCGCAAATGATGCACGTGCACCTCCACCGTGTTGCTTTCCACTTCCTCGCCCCAGCCGTACAGCCGGTCCTCGATTTCGCCCTTGGAGCGGATCGCCCCGGGATGCTCCATCAGGAGCGCCAGGACCGCGAACTCCCGCCTGGACAGCGTGAGGGGATGTCCGTCCAGGGTGGCGGAAAGGGTTGACGGTTCAAGCGCAATGCCGGCGGCCCACAGGGAAGGGGCGGCGCGGCCGGCGCCACGCCGTCCGACGGCCCGGACGCGTGCGGCCAGTTCGTCCAGATCAAAAGGCTTGCCGCAGTAGTCGTCCGCTCCAAGGTCGAGTCCTTTGATCCTGTCCGCAATCTCGTCGAGGGCGGTGAGCAGCAGGACCGGGGTCCGGTCTCCCCGTTGGCGCATGCCTCTAAGCACATCAAGCCCGGAACCGTCCGGCAACATCAGGTCGAGCACCACCGCGTCGAAGGTCGTCGTGGCGAGCGCTTCGCCCGCTTGCGCGCAGGAGCCGACCAGATCCACGGTCATGCCGGCCAGGCCAAGCCCCACCTTGAGCCCTTCGGCAAGGATCTGATCGTCCTCGATGATGAGAATCCGCATGTCCGCTTTCCTCCGGCCCCGGTATCATGTCCCCGCCTTAAGGCTGGCTTAAGGTGCGGAAATGAAACCGGGGGAAACTTCATTCAAGGAAGGAGCGGCATGTCAAGAGCATTTCCATGGACGTACATCCTGGCCTTTATCGTCGGGCTGATCCTGTTGCCCGCCGCAGCGCCCGCCAAGACGCCAGCTCCAGCCGATGCGGTATTCCGGCTGAGCGTCCTGCGGGGCGGCGGCGGGGATATCCTCTGCACCTGGGACATCGACCCGGGGCATTACCTTTACCGGGACCGGATCGAGGTCAGGACAAGCGACGGCAAGGCCGTACCCCTTGCGCTGCCCCCTGGGGTGGAAAAGGTCGATCCGACCTTCGGGACCACGCGGGTCTACCACGACCACGTGTCGGTGCCCATCGCCAGGGCGGCCCTGCCTGCCTCGGGCGCGATCCAGGTGACCTACCAGGGCTGCGCCGAGCATGGCGTGTGCTACCCGCCCGTGCATAAGAGCATCGATCTGGCCACCCTCATGGTGTCGCCGGGAAAAAAGAGCCTTGCATCGGAAACCGCGCTTCCCGCCGAGCCGGCGCAAACCACGCCGGGCAAGACGGACGGGGCCCTGGCCTCCTCGCTTTCCGGCGGCCTGCCGGCGATGTCGCTCAGTTTTCTGGGCTTCGGCCTGCTTTTGGCCTTTACACCCTGTGTCTTCCCCATGGTGCCGATTCTTTCCGGCATGCTGGCCCGGTCCGGTCAGGAGCTTTCGATTCGCAAAGGGCTTGTCCTTTCCGCAGCCTACGTGCTGGCCATGGCCCTGGCCTATGCGGCCCTCGGAGTTGTGGCCGCCTGGTCGGGGCAAAATCTTCAGGTAATGTTGCAGCGGCCTGGGACGATCGTCCTGATGGGCCTCGTCTTCGTGGCCCTCGCGCTGTCCATGTTCGGTCTTTACGATCTGGCGCTGCCGGCATCCCTTGCCGCGCGGTTGTCGCGGATCACGGGGCGCGCAGGGGGCTCTGTCGGCGGCGCGGCGTTGCTCGGCTTCGGGTCGGCCCTCATTGTCGGCCCCTGCGTGACGCCACCGATGGCCGCAGCGCTTTTGTACGTGGCGCAGACGGGCGACGTCGCCCGGGGGGCGGCTGCCTTGTTCGCGCTGGGGCTTGGCATGGGAATACCGCTTCTTGCGTTCGGCCTTTTCGGCGGCAAGTTGCTGCCTAAATCCGGGGCTTGGCTTGTCACGGTCAAGCAGGTTTTCGGTTTCCTCTTCCTGGGACTTGCGATCTGGATGTTCGGGCGGGTGCTGCCCGGGCCGGTGACCCGCGGGCTGTGGGGTATATTGGCCATCGCGGCCGGTGTGTGGTTCGGCCTGCTGCGAAGCCATGGATACGGGATGCGTCTGGCCGGCGGCGGGATCGCCCTTGGCGGAGTGCTCCTGTTGACGGTCAGCCTGGGCGTTTTTCCCTTTTCCTGTCCCCTTGCGATCTGCGCTGGCGCGCCGGCGGCGTCCACGGATACGGCAAGCGGGTATTTCCGCAAGGTGCGCACCGTCGACGGGTTCGACGCGGCCATGGCCGAGGCGAGGGCCAAGGGCCAGCCCATCCTGGTCGATTTCTCTGCCGACTGGTGCGTGGTTTGTCGGGAGATCGACCGCGAGGTCATGGCCGATGCGGCCGTTGCCCCGCGCCTGGGCAACGTTTCCATCCTGCGCGTGGACGTAACGGCGGACACTCCCGAAAGCCGCGCGCTCATGCGGCGCTTCGACGTCGTGGGACCGCCAACCATGTTGTTCGTCAATGCCCATACCGGCCGGGAAATCGACAACAGCCGCTCTGTCGGCGCGGTTTCGGTCGCGCAGTTCCTCCGGACCCTGGGGAAGGTCGGCGCCTGAGCGATCTCCCTTCCAATCACAAAAAGAAAGGATGGCTCCATGAAATCGAAGGTGTTGTTTGCGCTTGTCGTCTGTCTGGTCCTGGTTGCCGCCATCGCGCCGTTGCGGCGCGCCGTTGCGACCGAGCAACCCGTGGATTCCGCCGCGGTATTTGACGATCCCTCCGCCCCTGTCACCGGTAATCCAAAAGGGGATGTCACCATCGTCGAGTTTTCCGATTACAATTGCCCCTTTTGCAAGCAATCCGCCGCGGCGCTCGAAAAGTTGGTCAAGTCGGATGGCAAAATCCGTGTCGTTCACAAGGATTGGCCCGTGCTGACGGATGCCTCGGCCTATGGGGCGCGGCTGGCTCTGGCCGCCGGCTATCAGGGGAAATACGCCGAGGCCCATGCGGCGTTGATGCAAATCCCGGGCATGCGGATTTCAAAGGACCGGATGCTGGAAGCCGTCAAGGCCTCGGGCCTGGATATGGACCGTCTGGAAAGCGATCTCAAAGTCCATGCCAAGGAGATCGCCGCCTTGCTGGAGCGCAATTCCGAACAGGCCGAAACGCTGGGGCTGCAAGGGACGCCGGCATTTCTCGTCGGGCCCTATATTGTTCCTTCCGCTCTTGGCTACAACGATTTCAAGCAGGTTGTCGCCGATGCGCGGACGAAAATAAGAGGGGACAGATAGAGCGCCTTTCCCAGTTGCTCCTCGCAGACGGCCGCAGGTTCGAATCCTGCCGGGCGCACCATATTCCAAGGGGTTACGAAGAACGTAACCCCTTTTTCGTTTGTGTGGGGGATTAATACGGTGTTGTGGTACAAATGGAGAAGGGAGAAAGCCATTGTGCAAGCGTACAACAAAAATGAGAAAGCATTTCAGACAAACTGGGAAGACTGCGTCGTCTTCGCTTTCTCATTTTTGTTGGAAAGACATGGCCCATCCCTCATCCACGCGTCAAGCGATGGGGCCGCGATAAGCCGATATCAGGAACCGAAAGGAGTGGACGAAGCCCACTCCCGCAGAAAACACACCGTAGTTATTTGGTGATCCGGACATCCAGGATATAGTGCGTGTCGTCCCCTTTCATGGCGCCGACAATGATTTTGTAGGCACCGCTTGCGGGCAAGACGCCTTTCCACTGCGTGGCGTCATCGTCCTCGCCGGCCTTGGGCAGGTAGGCGTCCTCCTTGCCAGGTTTCTGGATGCGAAACAGCACAAGGTTCTGCTTGTTGGACACCTTCACCTGCATGGTCTGTCCGGCTTTGGCCATTATGGGATACACGTCGCGGTCCATCCCTTGGATTTCGCCTTTGAGGCTGGTGGAGTTGGCCCCGGGCGCAAATTTGATCTGGGGTTTGTCTTCGGCAATGGCTGCGGTCGCAAGACACAAGACCATGATGGCTGGCAGGGTGAGAGCCGCCATGGCATGGGAAAGGTTGAGACTTTTGAACATCTGTGACTTCTCCTTTTATGGTGCGCGTGTTGTGCTGGCGCTGGGTGCCGAAACAGTCGCTTATTGGGGCATGAACCCTGGGACTGCGACAAAGGAAAGATGGAGAATAAACACAATTCTCAAGGGTAATACGAGATATCACTCCGGACGCATCATAAAATGGTGCAATGTGTTATGTTGTTATTCAACAACAATGGACGAAACGATGTCGTTCCATCTTTCGCCAACGAATTTATAATCATGTGTGATAGTCGATTTTCTCCCTGAATAGTTTTTGTGTTCAAATAGAATGACAGTATTTCCGCTGCTTACCTTGATTGAACTTAAAGTGTCATTTCCTATGTCAAGGTCATCGACATTATAGCTGCCCTCTTGTAGGCATTGATGCTGGCCTTTGTAGTTGGCATGTTCATAGATTATGGCAGCGCAGTGCCTGGCTTCGGCATTTTTCGGCACGAGCATGGACATCCCAACCGTCATGGCACACAACATCATGACTACGAATACATTACGATACACCTGTTTCATTTCCTACTCCTTTATGCGATTGTTTTCCTCTAACGTCACGGCGCCCCTGCATCCCACTTCATGGCACACCGCTGGGTTATGATGGCCTGGCCCCTAGCACAGACCGTGCCGGAGTCGAAAGTCGGTGTAACGGGAGCCAAAAACCGCCGCCGCGGGGACAGGACTGCGCTGCGCCTGCCCACAATTCTGCCATCAGCCTGTTTTCCTGTCGGATGCCGTGCCCTATGATCTGGCAATTCACCGGGGGAGTCGATCCGCTCGTCGCCATACAGGCTCTGGTTGACGCCCAGAGGCGTGGGCACAGGCTGCCACACGCCAACGCGTTTCCAGGCTGCGCCCAGCCAAGCCCCGCACAGGATCGCTTTTCATCTTTGGCGTGACTTATGCTTGTGAGGAATGCTCCGCATAACGGGTATATCGTCGCGTCCCTTTTGCCAGGGAACTGCTTGCAATAGGATGGGACCGCTTTTTTTCCCTGCTTGCCCTGGCCGGGCGATTCGCGTTGAAACTGCGCGCGCTACGATGAAGCGCAGGCCAGGCCCCTGTTGCTCCTTGATGCGCGGCAGGAACATGAAATCCTCTCCGTCACCCTTTCACGCGAAGCCCGGAACACGCATTTCCAAGGAGGATACCATGAAAAAACTTGCCGCGATTCTGGCCGGATGCCTGCTTGTCTGCGCCGTGTCCGCCCAGGCAGCCCCTGCGCTGCGCCTTGCGGGCAACCGACTTGTGCTGGAAAACAAAGGGAAGGCCACGACGCTGTCCACGAAAGATTTTCCGGTCGAGGCCGTCAAAGACGCCCAAGGAAAGCCCCTGGCCGGCCTGCGTTATTGCGGCATCGGCGCCGCCGGCGGCAAGGCCCACGGCCTTGCGCCCGGGCTCTATCTCTTTGACGCCACAGGGAGGATGACAGCCTTCGCACCGACCGAGGCGGCGGAATTCTGCGCCGAGGTGCGCCTGTCACCGGGGGCAACGGTCCTGGCCATGGACTCGGGGACCTGGCTTGTCCGGTCCTGGTTTTTTTTGAGCTATCCCGGCATGAAGCCCCTTGGCGAGGTTGCCTACTACCAGGCCGAGGACAAGCCCGCCCTGCTGTGGGAGGGCGATGACGGCGCACTTTTCTCCAGCATGGAGACGCAGGGCCACAAGCGAATCTGCGACTACGACCCCTGCGGCCCTGTCTCGGTGCGCGCCTATTCCTTCAAGACCCGCAAAGCCACGACCCTGCTGGCGGGCACGGATCTGTGCGATTACACCTTGACCGGCTTTACGCCCAAAGGCGGCATGGTCGCGGCGGACAAGCGCTGTCTGCCCTCGGCCAAAGCGTGGAAGGCGTTCCCGCAAAACGTGCCTGCGCAGCGGATTACGGTCAAAGAGGCGGTTGCCGGGCCCTAGGGCCCGGCATGCCGCTGCCGATGACGGCGGAAGGGGAGGCCCTCCCTTGAAAAACCACAGCCCAACATGTTTTGATATTTATCATTTATTTTTGTAGCATGCCCAAACCGGGCATGGCTCGGAGAACGATATGGAAATGCAAGTCAGCCGCAGCCACGAGGCATACATCATCACGCTCTCCGGGCGCTGGGATACCTTTTCCTCCGTGGCCTTTGAGCAGAAGTGCGCGACATTGATCCAGGAAGGCATGCGCCTGGTCGTCATCGACGTCGCCGAAGTGGATTATGTGAGTTCTTTTGGCCTGCGCAGCCTGCTCAATATCGGAAAACTCCTGGAGCCCCTGCAAGGCCGCGTGCATATGAGCTCGCTGCAACCCCAAGTGCGCAAGGTCTTCGTGGGCAGCGGTTTCAGCAGCCTGTTTCCCGAATACCCCGATGTGAACACGGCCTTGCGGGCCTTCAAGGACAAGGCTTGAGCGCATCGGAAGTCCCCTGGCGGTATCGCCTGGAAACACGCCAGTCCATACCGATCATGGTGGGTTTGACGGGCGTGCTGGCGCTGTTGCTGACGCTTGGCTATCTCTACGCCCGGGAGCGGATTATCGCCTCGGCCCGGGGGCAGGTGGCCCAGCTTGTGGGCAGCATCGCCCGACAGGACGATTACAACCGCAACTGGCTAAGGCGCGGCATGCAGCCCCTGCTCCGGTTGGTCGCCACCTTTCCCCACTTAAACGGGCAGGAGCGGAAAGCCGCCGACGCGGACCTGTCCGCCCTCATTTCCGATGCGCGCGGACGCCAGATTGTGGATGTGCTCCTGCTTGACGAAAACGGCAGGATGACGCTTCGTCGTTATGACAGCCAGAAACTGCTGTCGGTCGGCCCTCCCGCAACGACGGAATGGACGCGACAGCGCGTCCGGGCTTTTACCACCCCGCGGTGGCACGCGCCCGAAGTGGATGCCGCGCGCAATCTCATGCTGCGCTATTCCGTGCCGATCGTGGACACGGACAGCGGCGGGAAAGCCAAAACCATCGGCGTTTGCAGTGTCAGCCTGGCTATTTCCTGGTTCGCCGATCGCGTGCATTCCTTCAGCCCCTTCAAAAACGGCAGTGTATTCTTCCTCACGCGCAATGGGATGTGGACCCTGCCGCCGCAAGACGACATCCCCCTGGCCCGGCTCAAGACCCGCATGTTGGCCCAGGCCTCCGGGGAGAGCAGCTTCGTCTGGAAGGATACGCCGTACATGGCTGTTTTTATGCCGATGGCCGGCGGCGAACTGCATTTGGGGTTGCTCATCCCGCGCAAGGACCTTTTGGGCGACCTCGACTGGCTGACGCACCTGCTGGGCGTCATTGGACTGGCCGTCCTGGTGCTGGCCGCCTACAGCCTGCACCGCACCTCCCAAACGGTGCTCAGTCCACTGAAGCCCCTGGGCCGGCTGGCCGCGCGGCTGGCGCGCGGGGAACTGGAGGCCGATTCACACGCACCGGCCCCAGGGCCCGCCACCCGTTTTCCCGATGAAGCCCAACGCCTGCGTCAGGCCACGGAGAAACTGCGCCGGGCCCTGCGCGAGCGCATGCAGGACCTGACTTTGATCGGGCGGACACGGGAGCGACTTTTCGGCGAAATGACCTTCGCCCGCGGCATGCAGGAATCCATGCGCCCGCCAAAGCTCCCCCGGACGGCCGATATGGAGGTGGCGGCCTTTGTGCATACGGCCGGGGACGTGTGCGGCGACATGTACGACTATTTTTTCCAAAGCCCCCGGCGCCTGTGCTGCGTCATGGGCAATGCCGCCGCCCACGGCGTGCCCGCCGCCCTGCTGACCAGCCGGATCATCCCGCTGCTGCACGAACTGCTGCTGACCGGCCTGGCCCCGGGCAAGGCTCTGGAAAACAGCAGCCAGGTGCTCGGGCCGACAGCCTCCCGCGAACAGCACATGGTCAGCGTTTTTGTGGGGATCCTGGACCTGGACGACGGTCTGCTGTGTTGGGCCAGCGCGGGGCACACGCCGCCGTTTCGCAGTCTGGGGCGGGAGGTGGACCAGTTGGACTGGACCGGCAACATGCCGCTCGGCATCCGTGACAAGGAAACGTATCCGGAGCGTGAGATCCGGTTGCGCCCGGGGGAAACGCTGCTTTTTGCCGGACCACGCCTGCTTTCCGTGACGGATGCCCTGGGCAGGTCCTATGGGGAACGCGCGTTACGGCGTTTCCTGGCGGGGAATACCGATGCGCCGGCCGACCTTGTGCGGGCGCTTTACGCCCGGATACGCCAGCATGCCGGCGGCCCGCCCCAGGACGACCTGACTTTTTTCGCGGTGCGTTGGCGGGGCGACGTCGCCAAGGGCACGCCGCGGCCTCCGGTCGATCCCTGGAACGTGTCGCCCGAGGACGCCGGCCGTCAGGAGGTCTGAGGCCCGTGGCGCGCGCGCGTCCTTTCCAGTTTGACGCGCAACCCTTCCCGGCTGATGCCAAGGGCCTGCGCGGTCTTTGACTTATTGCCCCCCATCCGGTCCAGCACGGTCCGGATATGGGCGGATTCCACTTCCGCCAGCGTGGCGATACGCGACTCCTGTGCGGCGGCGGCCTTGTCCTCCATGTCCGGCGGGGACTGTTCCGGCGGGACGGCGCAATCGTTTTCCAGCGGCGCAGCCATTCCGATAAGGGGAGAGAGGTCGCCGGGGCCGATGCCCGGCCCTTCGGCCAGGAGGGCGGAACGTTCCAACTCGTTTTCCAGTTCGCGAATATTGCCGGGCCAGCAGTGGGCCAGTAAAAGTTTCAGGGCTTCCGGGGCGACGCTCGAGGCGGCCATGGGCGAGCGCTCGGCCAGCCGGGCCAGGAACAGCCGCGCCAGCAGGGGAATATCTTCCCGGCGTTCCCGCAGGGGGGGGATATGCAAGCGCATGACATTGAGACGGTAAAAAAGGTCGGCCCGAAACGACCCCTCGGCCACGCGGCGTTCCAGGTCGCGGTGGGTGGCGGCCATGATGCGCACGCCGACGCTGATGGGTTTGCGTCCGCCCACGCGCTCCACCACGCCCGTCTCGATGACATGCAGCAGCTTGGCCTGGCTTTCCAGGGGCATGTCCCCGATTTCATCCAGCAGGATGGTGCCCCCGGCGGCCTGCTCGAAACGTCCGATCCGGGCCTGGACGCCGGAAGCCACCCCGGCCTCGATGCCGAACAGCTCGCTTTCCAGCAGCGAGGCGGGAATGGCCGCGCAGTTGATGGGGATAAAGGGCTTCCCCGCCCGCTGGCTCATGGCGTGGATGTGGCGCGCGAACACGCCCTTGCCCGTCCCGGTCTCGCCGGTGATGAGCAGGTTCGCGTCCACGAGGGCGGCCCGCTCGGCCTGGCGCATGAGCTGGAGCATGGCCGGCGCGGAGGCAACGGGGCGCGCGCCGCCGGCTTTGCGCCGCAATTCCGCGCGCAGACGGCTGTTCTCATGGGCCAGCCGGTCCTTGTGCCAGACAAGCTCCTCGCGGGTGGCGGTCAGCTCCGTGATGGCGCGGCCCAGTTCGAACTCGCGCGCTTCGATGCGCACCAGCATCATGCCCAGGGCCTCGGCCAGGACATTGCCCGGATTGCCCTGACCATCGCCGGGGGGCAGGTCGAAAACGGCCTTGGCCTGTTCGTATTCTCCGCGACTTATTGCTTCACAAATCTGGGTCAGCTTGGCGTACAGCAATGGCACATCCATAGGCGGTTTCGAATCATGGGGGATAATTGGGCAATCTTTAGCATATGCCCAAAAAATGGGCGATGCAAGTTTCCCTGGGCGGGGAGGACCGATGCCGCACGCTGACCCCGCTTTCCCACCCGCGGCCACGGAGAAGCGTACCCTTGTCCTGCGTTTCGACGCCCAACCGGACACCGTGGAGGGCATCCTCGCCGTTGTCCAGGAATGGGCCGCCCAGGAAGGCCTCGTCCGCGACGACGGTCTTTCGTTGCGCCTTGTGCTCGATGAGCTGCTCTCGAACATCTGCATGCATGGCGCTGTCCGCGGCACGCAGGGGAAGGTCGACCTGCGGCTGGAACGCTTGCTGGCGGACAGGCCACGGGAAAGGCCCGGCGACAAGGACCTGCCCGCGTCGGCCCAAGGCCATGGGGCAACGGGACCGCGCCCTCCCCAGGGCGTTGTCCGCATCGTCCTTCGCGACACGGGCAAGCCTTTCAATCCCCTGGCCTACGAGTCCAAACCCGTGGCCGGCATCCGCGACACCCCGGTCGGCGGACGCGGCCTCACCCTGGTGCGTCTGCTGACCGCGCGGACCGAGTACCAATGGACAGGCTCCGGCAATCAGCTTTGCCTCGAGTTGCCGCTCAACGGCCGGAGCGTGGCGGATACGGGCTCTCAAAACGCCGCATCCCCGGCCGCCAAGGCCGGCAATATGCTGGACCGGCTGCGCGCGATCTGGTTCGGTAATCTGGCCCTGCGCCAGACCGTCGTGTTCACCCTGTGCTCCGTGGCGCTCATCTGGGGGGCCATGGCGCTTTATTCCCTGGAAGTGGAAAACGTGCGCGCCGCCAACGCCACCGCCCGCGCCATGCAGGCCATGCACACCCAGTCGGTGATTTCCTCGACATTCATCACGCGTGTGGGGGATGCCGTGGAGCGTCTTGCCCGAAACGCCCGCCTTCTCCCCGATATCGCGCACCTGGCGGCGGACCCGGATGCGTTGCTGCGGCAACTGCAAAACGGCCCGACACTGCATTCCCTGGTGGCGGAGATTCCCGTCATCGGCGTCGTGACGGGATGCGGCGGGAAAACCTGGTTGTACCGTATGCGCGACGGGGAACCGCACCGGGATGGCCTGGAGCGGGACCTGACTCCCCTGGTTGCCTCCGGCGCCGCGCCCTCCCGCTGGCAACGCCTCCCTATGACCTTCGGCAAGGACGATCCCCATGCGGCCATGCTCTATGCCGTGCCCCTGACCCCCTCGGGCAGGCCGGAAGACGGCTGGATCGGCACGATCATCGTCATGCCCTGGATCGACAGGACGCTGCACGCCCTGGCCGGTTTCCAAAACGCGGTCCCCTTTCTCCTCGATCATACCGGACAGTACGTCATCTATCCCGTGGGGCGGCGGATGGGGAACGGCCCGCAGAGCCTTGCCGACGAGGCGCGCCAGGACCATGCGTCGGGAATTCTGGAGTTGGAAAAGAAAATCCTGGCCGGGGGAAAAGGGGTGGTCCAACTGCGGCCGACCTTCCACGGGGACGCCACCCCCTGGCCGTTGCCCTGGGAAGGTCCCACGTCCCTGGCCTATTACCCCATGGGCACGCCGGGCTGGTCCCTGGCCCTGCTCGTTTCCAGCGAGGAGCTCGGCGACGCGCCGCAGGAACTGCCCCGGGCCTTTTTCCTCATGGCCATTCTGGGACCGCTGTGCATCGGCTGCGTCACCTGGCTCGTGACCTCGCGCACGTTGCGCCCCCTGCACGACCTGGCCTCCTGTCTGGAACGCTTTGGCCAGGGCGACATGGGCGCGCCCGTGCCCAAGGCGCGGTATGCCGACGAAATAGGCCGGATGCTCGACACCTTCGAACGCGTGCGGGTGACCCTGCGGGCCTCGTTTCGCAATCTCGTCAACAGCGCCGCGGCCGAGCAGCGCATGCGCAACGAGCTTGAGCTGGCCCGAAACATCCAACGCTCCATGCTGCCCGCCGTTTTTCCCCGCCTGCCCTGGGCCTGCGTCCATGCCGGGCTGGATATGTGCCGCGAGGTCTGCGGCGACCTGCACGACTGTTTCGTACCCGATCCCGCGGACCCGACCCGGATCTGCTGCCTCATGGGCGACGTGTGCGGCAAGGGCATTCCCGCGGCCATCGTCATGAGCCGCACCATGTCCCTGGCCCGCGCCTTTCTGTTGGCCGGCCTTTCCCCCGCCGAAACGCTGTCCCGCCTCAACAGCGCGCTTTTGCGCCGCGAGAATTCCTCCATGTTCGTGACCATGCTTGTGGGGGTATTGGACCGGGACGGAACCTTCACCTGGGCCAGCGCCGGGCATCCGCCGCCGTTGCCCGGCCCCGAGCCGGAAGGAGACGGGTTTTCGCCATGCGCGGCCCGGCCTTTGCCCTGGCCCGGCGAGCTGGTGCTCGGGGTGCGTGACGGCCAGCGTTATTCCACGTTTCGCCTGGCCCTAAAACCGGGACAATCCCTGCTGCTCTACACCGACGGCGCGGACGAGGCCCAAGCCCCCCCCGCATCCGGCAATGCCGGCGTCGCATCCGGCGGCGAACTCTTCGGCGAGGCGCGTCTGGCCGGCTCCTTCGACCGGGCCTGCCGCGAGGTCGATCCCGATGCCGGGCTGGAAGGCATCGTCGCGCGGCTGCGGGAGGATCTCGCGCGGCACATGGCCGGCCGGCCCGCCACGGATGACATTTCGCTTATGGTCATCACCCGCACCCGGCAGGGCGGTGACCAGGACATGGGAATCGCGCCCGAGCCACCCAGGGAAGCGGGCCATCCTTCTTCCGGGTAGGGCGCGGTGCAAATCCGGCCGCCTCCTGGATGCCGGCGTCGCCCCGGGTCTTGCCTCTGGTAAGAGAGGCACACCCCATGCATGGCGGCCGCACGAAGCATTTCATGGTTTGTAGCTGATTGATCTGGAAAATGAGGATACGATATGCTGTCACGCTATGCCTGGAGCATTATACTGCTGTGTATGGTGGCAGCTATTCAGTTCTGGTTCATGAGCGTACTCTTGTTGAGTCGTCAGACTGAATCGCTGCTCTTCTGCAGTATCATAGCCTTTATTTTTTGGTCCTGGTGCTTCTGGGCCTATTTTCTCCGAAAATGTCGCAGCGGACTTTTGCTGGTCAGTCTTTGCCTGCTGGGGACTTTGGCCATGAGCGTGTTGTTTCTCCTTGATTTGCTCGATATATGCGACTTTTTCCTGATCGGCAGGTAGCGTGGTGAAAAAACTGCCCGGAGCTTCGTGCAAAAGCGAAGGCTGGCACCACGGGAACAAAGAGCCAAGGGGAAGGGACAACGCCTCCAAGACCATAGCCTAGGTGGCCATAGCTTCATAATCCGCTATGTGCTGCGGCGCGTGTGGATTTTGTTGACGATCATGGCGCACTGGGCCGAAACGTCACCGGAATTTTGTGGGCTGTGTCCATTGAACGGGTTTGAAACAGTTGCCGCGAGGACATGAAAAGGCCCTGATAGGGAACTATCAGGGCCTGATACGAAAGCGGAAAAGGTCTTTTCCGGGTTAATGGAGCAGCATGTTCCAAAACGGCATGGCTATGAAGGTGACAAAAAGCCCGGCCAGAATCAGGCGCACACCGAGCACCTTGAACATATCCTTGGAGCGAATATAGCCGAAGCTGAAAAAATACAATAGTACCGCGTATTCATACGGGAAAATATAGTTGTCCAGGCCGTATTGAAAGGCGAAATACAAGGCGCGCGAATCCACGTGCATCTGCCTGCCCAACTCGGCCAGGGGCGAAGTCATGGTGGTGGTCGCCGCCAGGGGGGTCAGCAGGAAGTTGACCGCCATGCCCAGGGTATACGCCGCTCCCCCCGCCGCGTTGTCGCTGAGGCCGTGCAGGTAGGGCAGGGCCATCTGCGCGATCCAGTCTGTCACCTTGAGCGCGCCGCCGGCGCTGCCGATGGCCATGCAGCCCATGATGAAGAACAGCGGGGCGAAGTTGATCTTGGAGAACCGCTGGCCGTCCATGAGCCGCACCCCGGGCAGGAAGGTGACGAACGTGATGATGATCAGCACGATGCCCGCGCTGATGCCGTGCAGCTTGTCCGTGGCCAGCAACAGCAACGTGGCAAGCATCAGGTAGGCCGCCCGCTTTTGTTCGGGACTAGCCGGGCCGAGATCACTGCATTTTGCCAGCAAATCGGCTTTCATCTTTGCTTTGTTCGTGGCCGAGGGCAGCAGGGCGATGACGAGTCCCACCGACAGGAAGGTATAGATCATGCCGGGCAGGAAATTGTACATGGCGTATTCGAGCCATGTGGTCTTGATGCCGAGCACCTTGTCGACCAAGGCCATGCCGAGAACGAGATCGGCCCCGCCGGTGAGATAGCACAGCTTCGTCGATGCGACCGTCAGAAAACAGGTCAGCATGATGGCAGTCGCTTCCCGACTCTTGGCCTTGAAATCCAGCGCGTCGCACAGGCTGACGCCCAGGGCGCAGATGATGGCGGCCTTGCCCATGATGGAGGGAACAAGTGGTGCTATGATTGCGCCGGCCAGACATATCCCGATCAGTGTGCCGGAAAAGCTCCCACCCATGGCCCTGACGCATAACAAACCGATGCGTTTCCCGAGCCCGGTTTCGTGGAATATTTTGCCGAGGGTGAATCCGCCTATCACAATAATGGGAACATCACTCAGCCATGGGCCGAAAACAACACGTTGTTTGACGCCGCATAACAAAATATAAAGAACAGGAAGCAGAATTCCGACCGCTACTTGATCGATAACATCCATTGACCACATGGCAACGGCCCAAACCGTGAGGGCCATGAATAAAGCCATGTGGTGCGTTACGATGCCGTCGCCAACGGGCATGGCGATATAGGCAAGTATTGCCAAAATAAAACTTAAACCCCACTTGCACAGTGAAGCCTTACAAAATCCGGCTGATGGCATAGCCAATCCTCCTGCGAGTATTGTGCTTGAGGCTTGGCGGACAATAGGGGAGGAACATATTCTTCGCTGTAACGGTTGCTACACTTTTCACAAATTATTTCTTGCATCTCTTTTGGGATAAGGCAAATAGTTACCGAACGCCTGCCCTACATCATCTGTCGCCATAGGGAGAAAACCCCATGGATGAAGGGAAATATTGTCTCCTTGATGAGGATAAATCACTGGAATTCGTCAGGATTTCCTCTGTCGCCAAAATATGGCGAAAAGTCCTGCGCTACGGAAAATGCTGCCGTTTCCCCAAGGGAACGGACATTCTTCCGGGGGGCGTGACCGGAGAGCAGCTGTATTTCATTGAAAAAGGCGAGGTGCGCCTGATGCGCATCACGCGCGACGGACGGGAAAAGCTGCTGCTTTCCCTGTATCCCGGGGCCATTGTCGGTGAAACGCCCTTTTTTGACGAAGTGCCCGCCAGGAGCACTGTCGTTGCTGCAACAGACTGTGTTCTCTATGCTTTTTCAAGGGATTGCGTCATCGGCGAGCTCATTCCCCGCTATCCGGAACTGGCCTTGGCCTTGCTGCGGACCCTGGCCGCCAAGGTCCGCGTCCTGTGCAACCAGTCCGTCAGCCTGTGCCTGGAAGATCTCCCTTCCCGGATTTGCACGTTTTTGCGCGTGCGGGCCAACATCTCCGAAGACGGCACCATGGAGGCCAGGGTCAAGCCGTGCCTTAACCAGCAGGAGCTGGCCAATCTGCTCGGCGTGCACCGGGTGACGCTCAACAAGGCCCTGCGCGAACTGGAGCGGGAATCCATCCTCGGTCCCTATACCAAGGACGAGGTGTACATCCTCGATGAGAACCGCTTTCTGGCCCTTGTCCTGAAATAAAGCGCTCCCGGGCCGGTCTCCCAAGGTCGGCTTGTTCTCCCCCGACGGCGGTAGGTCTGGAGTGGGCAGGCCGCCCGCCAAGAAGTTCCCCCCTGGCGTTTCACCATGCCCGCCGCCTTTGCCGGTGGTGCCAAGCCTTTCCCTTTCGGCCATGGATTTTCGTGATCCTTTTTAGGGCCGGGACGCGCGGCATGGCTCCGCCCAAGGTTCCGTCAGCCTCTCCCCCGCTGTTCCCCGGGATCCCCGGAGCGAACTTCTTTTTCCTTCCCCCGACTGCCCTGGCCTGCCCTCTTTGCCGGTCCTTGCGACGCGCTTCTGGAAAGCGTTTTCGCATCAGGCTGATTTCCTGGCTTAAATACAAAGTTTGTCGCGAAAAAATCATTTCTTTGCGAAAAATGTAACGAGTGCAACAGCAGCGCGGGCGGGGACTTGCTAAAAGGGGTTCATGCTTGAGGCTAACGTGAGGAAGAGGCTGTAATTACTTTTGTAGAAAAAAAGGAGTCCACACATGGGGCACCCGACAATTTACCCGACTGGAGTTACCGTTTACGACCCCGATAAATGCTGGAGTGGTTTCACCATTTATCAGGCACAGGAAGTCGGAGCCGTTCTTATGGATATGAACGGACATGAGGTTAACGTCTGGAAAGGCGTCCTCGGCATGCCGAACAAGATATTCCCTGGCGGCTATCTGATGTCCAGCCGTGGTCGTCGCAACGGAAAGTACAGCGTTCAGGACGGACTGGATGTGGTGCAGATCGACTGGAACGGCAAGATCGTCTGGAAGTTCGACCGCAATGAATACATTGAAGATCCAGGCGCTCCGGGACAGTGGATGGCGCGCTACCATCACGACTTTCAGCGTGAAGGCAATCCCGTGGGCTATTACGCCCCGGGTATGGAGCCCAAGACGGATTCCGGTAACACACTGGTTCTGGCCCACCGCAATGCCCGCAATTCCAAGATTTCCGACAAGCAACTGCTCGACGACGTGATTCTGGAAGTCGACTGGGACGGCGACATTGTCTGGGAATGGAACTGCCATGAGCATTTCGAGGAGATGGGCTTTCGGGAAGTCTCCAAGAACGCTCTTTGCCGCAACCCCAACTACCGTCCCACCGAACCCGAGGGCATGGGCGACTGGATGCACATCAACTCCATGTCCGTCCTTGGCCCCAACAAATGGTACGACGCCGGGGACGAGCGCTTCCATCCCGACAACATCATCGTGGATGGCCGCGAAGCCAACATCCTTTTCATCATCAGCAAACAGACCGGCAAGATCACCTGGAAGCTCGGCCCCTACTTCGACGATTCCCCCGAGGCCAAGGCCATCGGCTGGATCATCGGCCAGCACCATGTCCACATGATCCCGGGCACCCTCCCGGGCGGCGGCAACATCCTGGTCTATGACAACGGCGGCTGGGGCGGCTACGACGCGCCCAACCCCGGAGCCCCCACCGGCGTCAAGGCGGCCCTTCGCGACTACTCGCGGGTGCTTGAAATCGACCCCGTGGCCATGAAGATCGTGTGGCAGTACACGCCCACCGAAGCCGGTTTCCTGGCCCCCATGGACAGTAGCCGCTTTTACAGTCCGTTTATCAGCGGCATGCAGCGTCTGCCCAACGGCAACACGCTTATCACCGAGGGCTCCGACGGCCGCGTCTTCGAAGTGACCCCTGACCACAAGATCGTCTGGGAGTTCATCTCTCCCTACATGGGCAAGCTCGTGCCCATGAACATGACCTACCGGGCCTACCGCGTGCCCTACGAGTGGGTGCCGCAGGTCGCAAAGCCCGTGGAAACCCCCGTCGCCCCCATGGACGTGGCTTCGTTTCGGGTGCCCGGCGCCGCCGCGTTGGGCGCGCGCGCCAAGGAAGTGTCCGTCGAGGGCTGCGCCCCTTACGCCGGCAGCAACGCGCTGTGCGTGGCTTCGGTGGAAGACGGCGACGCCTAGCAGCAATGCCGGGTGGGGAAGACCGCTTCCCCACCCGGAAACAGGAAGACCGCTTATGAGCATAACCTTGTACACCGCGCCGGATTGCCAGCGCTGCAAGATCGTCAAGGCGTTCCTCAAGGAGCGCGGCATCGCCTACGGCGTGATCGACTTCAAGGCCGACGCCCAGGAATTCAACACGTTCTACCGCGCCAACCGCAAGCACATCTACCGCAATCCCGAGGGCGTGGAATTCCCCTTGTTTCACGACGGCGAGGTCATCAAGCAGGGCAGCGGCGAGATCATCGCCTACCTCCTGGCCGGCCGCGCCCTGGAAGTGGCGGTGACGCGCAGCGAACTGCTGCACGGCTGGATTTCCGGGCTCTACGTGTCCCGGTGCCCGGCGGAGCAGGAAGACAACTTCGTCACCCTGGCGGAACATCTGGCCGCCGGCGGTCTGTCGGTCCTTTTGCGCACCGACGGGCGCAATCCGGCCTTGCTGCGCCGCCTTGTCGCGGCCAAGACCGCGGCCAGGCTGTCCCTGGACATCCCCGGTCCGGCCGCCGTCTACCACGCCCTGTACGGTCAGGCGCCGGACAGGGCGGCCCTGGCCGAGACCATCGAGATCGTGCGCGCCTTTCCGGACCACGAAATCCGCTTTTTCGCTACGCCGGTTCCCCGTGCCGACGGGGCTGTTTCCTGGCCGACCCGGGACGAGGCCGGTGAGGCGGCGAACCTGGTTTTCGAGGCCTGCGGCGACCATCAGCTGCCGTATCGCATTGCCTGCGCCACGGCGGAAACGCCCGGGGGATTGCAAGGGCTTGCCCCGCTCGAAGACGCGGTGCTGCTCAAATATCGCTCGGCCTCCCGGAGCACACTTTTCAAGGCCGATATCGCGCCCAGGTAGCGGCCGGCGAAAAGGACAGCGACGCGCAAAACCATAGCCGCCCGGCCAAGGGCCGGGAACGCGGCGGGGTGTCCCGTGGGTCGCGACACCCGCCGTGCGAAGAAAAAAGGCGAATTTATGCAGTATGATGCCATCATCATCGGCGGCGGTCCCGGCGGAACCGCCGCAGCGAGAATCCTGGCGGCCGGCGGTAGGAAGGTCGCCATAATCGAGGAAAAGCACTGGGGAGGGACCTGCCTCAACTGCGGCTGCATCCCCACCAAATTGCTCCTTGGAGCCGTCGCGCCCAAGAGCCAGCTCCATGCCCTGTCGCGGCTGCGGCTGGCCTCCGGGGACATCGACGTGGATTTCGGCGCGTTGCGCAACCGGGTTGCCCGGTTTCTCAAGGGTTCGAGCCAGGCCCTGGCCAAGTCCCTGACCGACGCCGGCGTCACGCTGCTCGACGGCCGGGCCGTGTGCACCGGCCAGGGCCACGTGGCCTGCATCAAGGGCGAGGCCCGGGAGGACCTGGAAGCCGACGTCGTCATCCTGGCCGGCGGCTCCCACAACGCCGTTTTTTCCAGCATGGCCCCGGACGGCCAGGCCGTGCTCGACAGCACCGGGGCGCTTGCCCTCGAAACCGTGCCCGAAAGCCTGATCATCGTCGGGGCCGGGGCCATCGGCCTGGAGCTCGGGGATTTCTACGCCGCCATGGGGACCAGGGTCACCATGGTGGAGGCCGCACCCCACATCGCGCCCACGGAAGACCCGGACATCGCCGCCGAACTGACCCGGGCCATCACCAAGGCCGGCCGGACCTGCCTCACCGGCGTCAAGGCCGTCTCCCTGGTGACCAGGGACGGCCAGGCGCGCCTCGAGCTGGAGGACGGCCGCGTCCTGACGGCGGAAAAGGCCCTGGTGGCCATCGGCCGCGCGCCCAACACCAAGGACCTGGACTGCGAAAAGTCGGGCTGCGCCCGGGACCGGCGGGGCTTCGTCGTGGTCGACGACACGCTTCAGGCCGCGGCCACGGTCTACGCCATCGGCGACATCAACGGCCGGACCCTGCTCGCCCATGCGGCCGAGCACCAGGGGGCCTACGTGGCCCGCCGGATTCTGGGCGAGGAAACGGAACCTTACGTGCCCGGGCCGGTGCCCTCCTGCATTTACGGCGGCACCGAGGCCATGCGCGTGGGCCAGACGGCCAAGGGGCTCCTCGCGGCGGGACGGCAGGTCTCGGTCTCTTCCGTGCCCTTGAGCCTCAACGCCATCGCCCAGGCCGGAGGCAATGCCACGGGCTGCGTCAAGGTGGTCTGGGACGGCGAGACGCTCGCCGGCATCGCGGCCGTGGGGCACGGCGTCTCCCATCTGGTCACCGTGGCCCAGCTGCTGCTCGTCGGCGGCTACACGCAGGAGCGGCTTAACGAGGTCATGTTCGCTCATCCGACCCTGGACGAGATCGTGCCCCTGGCCATCCGGGCCCCGCGCAAGCCGGTCACGGCCGGTTGAAAACCGATTTTCCGCCTGATCCCAGGCAGGGAGCGTTTCCATGAGTCTGACCTATCCCGATGACCGTTTCTATCACGCCGAACATCTTTGGGCCCAGTCGAAGCCGGACGGAACCTTCCTGATCGGCATTACGGACTTTGCCCAAAGCCAGCTCGGCGACGTCGTTTTCGTCGATCTCCCCGCCGTGGGAGAGCATTTCGACCAGGGCGCATCCTGCGCCTCCATCGAGTCCGTCAAGGTGGTCTCCGAGGCGATCATCCCGGTTGCCGGCGAGATCGTGGCCGTAAACGAGGCCCTGGCCGACACGCCCGAACTGCTCAACCAGTCCCCGTACGCGGACGGCTGGCTCGTGGTCGTCCGGCCGGACAACGGGACGTCCGGACTTTTAAGCGCTGCGCAATACGCGCAGCAGGTCGGATAGCGCGAACGCGGCAGGCGCCGCTTTGAGAAAGGCCCGGCGGGTGGGGACCCACCGGGACCGCATGGGGATATTGGGGGAGCATTTTGAGCATGCCGCGCGCGAAACGCCGCCGGGGCGGCGCGAAGACGCGGCGCAACTTGAGAGAGGAGAGAGTCGCATGAAACGGTTGGCAAGGGCATGTGTTGTGACGGCGTGTCTTTTGGCCCTGTCGGTTCCGGCCCTGGCCTACGAGGCCATGGTCGGCCCGACGGGAGTGCTCAAGTACGACAAGGCCAAAGCGTACAACGGGTACACGCTCATTTCGCCCACGGTCAAAAGCAAGATCACGTACCTGATCGACATGGAAGGCAACGTGGTCCATGAGTGGCATTGCCAGTACACGGCCGGCCTGTATGCGGAACTGCTGCCCAACGGGCATTTGCTTCGCGGTGGGGTTATCCCGCAAAAGAACGTCGGCTTCGGCGGCGTCGGCGGCATCGTCCAGGAGCTCGACTGGGACGGCAACGTGGTCTGGGAATACAAGATGACCGACCAGGATCATCTCCAGCACCACACCTTTCACCGCATGCCGAACGGCAACACCCTGATTCTCGGCTGGGAGCGCAAGACCAAGCAGGAAGCCCTGGCCAAGGGGCGTGATCCCAAGACCATCCCGACCAAGCCGGTCGAATGCAAGGGCGTCGAACACAACGACTTCTGGGTGGATTTCGTGCGCGAGGTGGACAAGGACGGCAAGACCGTCTGGGAATGGCACGCCTGGGACCATCTCGGCAAGGGGCCGAAAAATCTGGATATCAACTTCACCCTGCCGAGGCCCATGGGCAGCGTGTACCCCAACTTCGACTGGACCCACTTCAACACGGTGGATTATCTGCCCAAAACCGACCAGATTCTCGTCAATTCCCGCAACTTCAGCGAGTTCTACCTGATCGACCACAAGACCGGGGCCATCGAATACCGCTGGGGCAATCCCGCCGCCTACGGCGCGGGCAAGGCGCCTTCCTGGTATGACGACGGCGACCAGCAGGTCTTTGGCGAACACTGCGTGACCCCGCTTGAAAACGGCCACATGCTCATCTTCGACAACGGCTCCGAGCGCCCCGAGGGCAACCGGTCCCGGGCCGTGGAAATGGATCCCAAGACCGGCAAGGTCGTCTGGGAATACGGCTCCATGGACGTCAACAGCTTCTTTAGCTTCCGCCAGGGCGGCGTGCAGAAACTGCCCAACGGCGACGTGCTTGTCACCTCGACCCACCACGGCCACATCTTCGAGGTCACTCCGGACAAGCGGATCGTCTGGGACTACGTTTCCCCCGTCGCCGCCGGCGTGCCCAAGTGCGTGCTCGACGAGGACCAGGATGTCCTGCCCAATGCCCACCTCAAGATGATGACCAACGCCGTGCACCGCGCCTACCGTTACGGCCCGGACTATCCGGGGCTTGCGGGCCGGGACCTGGGCAAGAAGACCCCGATGGTCCCCGGCGGCTGCCCGCTGTTTTTCAAGCAAGGGAGCGCGAAGACGACCACCACGACAGGCTCCGCTTCCTAAGCCGTTTAACGGCGCACTGCACAAGAACGATGACGCTGGCCGAAGCTGTCGGCCTGCCTTGTACTAACGGCTTTGAGAACGCTTTTTTTAAAGGCGCGTCCGTTGCCGGGGCTCTGCTTTTGCCCTGAAGTGGATTCATATTGCCTATATTGGTGCTTTGATTCCACGATAACCAGGAAGCAAAAACGGGATGCCGCGGGGGGAGACACGAGAGGCGCTTGAAAGCTGTCGCGGAGCACATTGAGGAGTATCGCAAATGCAAAAGAAATGGCTTCATTTCGCCGTGGCGATCGTCGCGACGCTTGGAATTTGCACCTCGGCGCTTGCCGCAACCCAGGTGAGTATGCAGGGATCGTCCGATATCATGGGGACGTTTTACCTCAACCATAACTATACGGGCTGGACGAAAACAGGGAAAAAAACAGAAGATACCTTTCAGATCTGGCACCGGATTCTTCTGCTGACCGATTTCAAGGCGAACAATGCGTTGAAGTTTCGCCTTGGTCTGAAAATAATGGATATCTGGGGGCATGGCACCTATACGGCCGCCAATCCGTCCGCCGTCATCCTGGTCAATAAAGCCTACCTGCAGTTCAAATGGCCGGAGACGCCGATTCAGATCACGGCCGGTCTCCAACCCCTGGGACTGCCCCAGTCGCCGCTGTATAACGGCAGCGCCATTTATTCCGACTGCATGGCGGCATTGACCGTGAAGGCGCCGCTCATCCCCGACACGCTCTCGCTGGTGGCGGGGTTCGGACGGCTCTTCGACACCGACCGGACCTATGACGACACGACGACCCAGCAGGCCGATGAGATGGATGCTTATTTTCTCACCCTGCCCGTCACGGCCCCCGGCTTCAAGGCCACGCCATGGGGCATGGCCGTCGTTGCCGGCAAAAACACCAACTACACATATAAGAATACCGCCGATGCCGCGGATTACGGGAACACTTTCAAGAATGCGATTCTCTCCGCCGCCAGCGCCGCCAACATTGCCGGCACGTCCGGGCTCGGGCACTGGAAGAACGCGCAAAATCCGTATTTCTGGGCTGGCGGCTCTTTTCAGGTCTCCGCCCTGGACCCGGTGCGTTTCTACGCCGACGTGATTTATGGCGCCGGCGCCATGAACGATAGCAAAGCCGCCCAGCGGCACGGCTGGCTGGTTGATTTCGCGGCCGAGTACACCGGCTGGACCGTGCTGACCCCCCAGGTTTTCGCCTGGTGGTCCACGGGTGAAGACAAGTCCACGCTGAACGGTTCCGAACGCATGCCGTATCTTCGCTCCCGCTGGGGGCCGGGCAGGACCTTCCTGTTTGAAGGCAGCTATGATGTGATGCGTGGATCCAGCACGAATACGACTCCTGTGGGAAATTACGGCGTCGGCCTGTCCCTGGCCAATATATCCTTCGTCGAGAAACTGACGAACTGCGTCACGGTTGCCTACCTTCGCGGAAACAACAGCGCGCGCGCCATACGGACATCGCAGTTGCTTGATGATTCCTATATGACCATGGGGCATGACATGGCGGAGGGTGAATATGTCGTGGGGCTAAACCTCGATACGAAATACATGCTTTACGAAAACCTGGCCCTCGTTCTGGATACGGGCTGGGCGCATGGCAACTTCAAGGAAAGCGTCTGGGGACACAGGCTGTATAGCCAGGCGGAACGCAACGGCAACAACACCTGGAAGGTCGCCATGGGCCTTTCCTACAAGTTCTAGCGAAGCGATAACGGGCGTTTTTCCCGTCCCCTCCGCAATGCCCAGGCAGAGGCCCGGGCGTTGCGGAGGTTTTTGCGCTGGGAATTTCGGCATGTTTTGCTTTCCCAGGTGCCGTTTCCCCTGCGAAACGCTGTCATGGCCCTTCGGCCGGGGCAGATGCTTCGCAGCGCAACTCCCAAGCAGAAGAAGTACCAGGAGCGTGCCATGCGTTTTCGAAGCATCACCACGGCCATGTCGCTTATCATCGGCGCTATCATCCTCGTTATCCAGGCGATATTTATTTTGACGGTGTCATCGTCGGTGTACAAGGAAAGCGTGACCGCCAGACGGCACGAGATGGAAGTGCTGGTCAACACCATCGCGAAGTCGGCGGAGGATTTCGGCTCACAGCAGATGCAGCTGGTGCGGGCCGCCTCGAATCTGTCGGCCTTGCGGGAATATTTGCGCACCGGTTCCGGCCCGGCCCCGGAGATCCTGGCCGGCCTGTCCAGGGCTTCCGACGACGTCAACACGTTCTACCTGACCAACGCCCAGGGGCGGCAGGTCATCCTCATGACCCAGGGCAAGGCCGCGCCGCCGAACGATCTCGGCAAGAGCCCGACGATCCGGGCCGCCCTGGACGGCAGGGAATCGCGCAGCCGGATTCCGGGCAAAAGCAATGCCACCCAAAAGCTCATCGTGAGCCTCAACGTCCCGATCCGGGGGGAAGACGGCGCGGTGCTCGGGGTGGTGGGCATGACCTATCCGCTCGATAGGCTCATCGAGCGCTACATCGAGGGCACCCGGCTGGGGAAGACCGGCTATCCTTTCATCGTGTCCGAAAAAGGCGTCATGATCGCCCATCCGGACAAACGGCTGATACTGCGCGACGTGGCCGGGGAACCCGGGGTCGCGGCGATGCTCAAGAAAAAAAGCGGCACCGGGACCTGCGCCGTGAACGGCAAGGAAAAGGAAATCGTCTGGGTGCATATTCCCGCCTGGCATTGGGTCATGGCCTTCTCCATGGAGCAGTCCGAGATCGTGGCTCCGGCCGTGCGCCAGCGCAACCAGCTCGTCTGGGCCGGCATCGCCTCCGTGGTGGCCCTGGTCGCCATCAGCATGCTGGCGCTCTCGCGCCTTGTCGTACGTCCCCTCAAACAGCTTGGAGCCTATGCGGCGGCGGTGGACGGCGGGAATCTCGAGGCGCAGTTGTCTTTCTCCCGGCAAAACGAATTGGGCCAGCTGGCCGAACGGTTGCGCCATATGGTGGCAAGCCTTAAAAGCACCATCGATGAGGCCCGGGACAAGACCGAACTGGCCAATCAGGCCGTGGACCGGGCCAACAAGGCCCAGCAGGACGCCGAACAGGCCAGACGCGCCGCCGAATCCGCCAGGACGGAAGGCATGCTGCAGGCGGCCGGTGCCCTGGAGGATGTGGTGGGCGTGGTTTCCCAGGCCTCCGAGGAGCTTTCGGCCCAGATCGGGCAATCCAATCAGGGAACGGAAATCCAGAGTACGCGGATGGGGGAAATCGCCGCTGCCATGGAGGAGATGAACGCCACGGTGATCGAGGTGGCGAAAAACGCGGCCGATGCCGCGGCGGCGGCGGTCCGTACCGGCCAGAGCGCCAAGGACGGCGCGAACGTGGTCTCCCAGGCCGTGACCGGCATCGGCAAGGCCCGTACGCAGGCGTTCGCGCTCAAGGAAACCATGTCCCTGCTCGGCGGGCAGGCCAAGGATATCGGGGCGGTTCTCAGCGTGATTTCCGACATCGCCGACCAGACCAATCTGCTGGCCTTAAATGCCGCCATTGAGGCCGCCCGCGCCGGCGAGGCCGGGCGGGGATTCGCCGTGGTGGCCGACGAGGTGCGAAAGCTCGCGGAAAAAACCATGGCCGCCACGGCCGAGGTCGATCAGGCCATCCGGGATATCCAGAGGCGGACCACGGAAAGCCTCGATGGCGTGGAGCGGGCCGTGAACTCCATCGAGGAGGCGACCGGGCTGGCCGGACAGTCCGGGGAGTCCCTGCAAGGGATCGTGGCCCTGGTCGAGCAGACCTCGGGCCAGGTGCGCTCCATCGCCACGGCGGCGGAACAGCAATCCGCCACGAGTCAGGAGATCAGCCGCAGCGTGTCCGATGTGTCCCGCATCTCGGTGGAGCTTTCCGAGGCCATGCACCATTCCTCCCAGGCTGTGGAGGCGATGGCCGCACAGGCGCAGACGTTGCAAGGGCTTATCGAGGACATGAAGCGGTCGTGACGTCGGCCAGAGGCCCGGCGGGAAGAACACGCCATTGAACAAACGGATAGGGTGTGCGCGTGCGCTATTTGCATCTGGAAACAACCGACCCGGCGGTGAATCTCGCCACCGAGGAATGGTTGTTGCGGCAGGATACGGCGGATGTTTTCATGTTGTGGCGCAACAGGCCTTCCATCATCATCGGCCGCAACCAGAACGCGCACGCCCAGATCAATGCGGCCTTCGTCGCCGCCCAGGGCATTCCTGTCGTCCGGCGGCTGACCGGCGGCGGCGCGGTCTTTCACGACCTCGGGAACGTGAATTTCACCTTCATCACGACCGGGCGGACAACCACCGCGTTGGATTTCAAGCGGTTTACCGATCCCATTGTCGCGGCCTTGCAGAAAATCGGCCTGCCGTGCCGCCTGGACGGCCGCAACGACCTGACCGTGCATGGCCGGAAAATATCAGGCAATGCCCAGTTCGCTTTGGGAAACCGCGTGTTGCATCATGGGACGTTGCTGTATGCCGCTTCCATGCCGGATATCGCCCGGGCGCTTGTTGTGAATCCGGTGAAATACCAGGATAGGGCCGTCAAAAGTGTCGCCGCGCGCGTGGCGAATATCCGCTCCTTTCTGCAAGAACCATTGTCTGTCGAGGACTTCATTCAATTCATTTTCACTGAAATAGTCCCGCGTGGTCAAAGCGACGACAGGCGGTTGACGCCTGTGGAGCAACAGGGGATACAGCTGCTCGCCGACAGAAAATACCGATCGTATGAATGGAATTTCGGCCGTTCGCCCAAGTATGCCTTTTCGAAATACATCCGGACGGATGGTGGCGTGGTTGAGATCCATTTTGATGTCGCGGGGGGCGTGATACTGGCCCTGAAGATATTCGGGGAGTTTTTTTCCAAAAATGAATTGGTCTCATTGGAGAATAAAGTCAGAGGATGTTGTCATTCCCGCGAAGCTCTCTTGAAGCGCCTTGAGGATGTCAACTTGGACGACTACATGCTTGGTGTCGATACGGGGACATTCGTGGACTGCTTCTTTTGAGGCCTTCGCAAGTCGTCCTGTTTGCGAACGCATGAAGCGTGATGCACACGCTTCATGGCTCGATCCTCCAGCCAGGGATGCGGGGGGGAGGTCCGCGTTTTGAGGAGGGGAGAGCGCGCGAGGGGCGCTCTTATTTTTACAAAGGGCTCCCCTCGCGCGCTGTGCTACTCAAACCCCGTCGACAGGGTGAGCGGATCGCGCAGGAAATCGATTTCCTCCTGGGTCAGGATGCAGGGCTCCTGCCCCGGCGGGTTGGGGGCGGGGCGCAGGCGGCAGAGGGTCTCGCGTGTCTGGGCCAGAAGCGACTCCGGCAGGATCGGCAGTTGGCAAAGCCCCTGGATGCGGCCTTTGGCCGTGGCCTGGCGCACCACGGCCGGGCAGGGCGGATGGAAAAGCGCGATGACCTCCATGCCGCGCCGGCCCAGGGCATACATGTCCGCCACGGCTTCCTCCGCATCCTGTCCCACTTCGTAGTAGGCCAGGCGGCAGCTCCGCCGGCTTCCCATCAAACGCAAGGCCTCGTCGCAGTCGCGGGCCGCGACCACGGGATACTTGCCCGACAGGACCCCGGCCATGGCGGCGAGGTCGACGATGTCCGGACTGATGATGCAAACGCTGGCGGCCGGCATGGGTCTCCTGGCGGATACGCTCCATACGTGTCCGTTATCCGATGGAGCAACGCCTCGGTTGGATTCCATTTTTAGCATACCAAGGCACTTTTGGGGGAGTGCCGCTTTGATCGGCCGTGAAGTTGCGGATTTCATTCTTTGATAGGCTGGACGCATCGCTTTGTTGCGGCAGTGTGTTGCTGGCCAAGAAGTTTCCAGTTTCCAGCTTATTGCTAGGAGGTCGTTCCGGACGCACTTCCGGTTACCACCAGGCCTTTCCCGGCGCAGCGGGGCGCGGGTACGGCCGTGTTGCCCCGGGGCGCGGGAGAGTTCATACTCGGTGAGGCGAGCGCGGCGTTCGGGAGGTTTTGCCAGCCGGCCGGCTGGGGGCGATCCGCTTGCCAAATCGTTTTCGACGGGAGCTCCCTTGGATTCGACCCGACCTCAGGACCGCACGCGCACCCCGGCGCTCATGATCCTCACTTCGCACCGCAGGGACTGTTTCGACCTGTGCGTCTGGTGTCTGGAACGCTTCACCCGGCTGGAGCGTTTTACGGCCGTCTATGTCCTGGCCAACGCCGTTTCGCCCGAGCACGAGGCGAGCATCAATGCCTTCGCCGCGCGCCATGCCCATGTCCGGGTGGTTCCCTGCCTGCCCGAGGGGCTGGTGCCGGCGGTCATGGAGGCGCAAAACGCCATTCTGGCCAGACACGCCGATGACGGCGTGGTGAAAATCGACGAGGACGTCTTCGTGACTGAGCACTGGCTGGACCATCTGCTGGCGGCGCACCGGATGCACGCCGAAAATCCGGGGGTGCTGCTCGTCGCCTGCCCAACGCCCGTGAGCACCACGGGCAAACGGTGCCTCGGGGCTTTTTTCCGGGCGCATTTTCCCGATATTGTGGAGCGCTGTGCCGCGAGCCGGGTCTACGACGACCCGGTCTACCATCGCATGGTGTGGGAGGCGGTGCTGACGCGGGATCTGATGGGGAAGTACGCCCGCTTCGCCAACGACGCCTACTTCTCCTCCGCGAGCCTCATCATCCACTGCGTGCTCTACGACCGCAAGGCTCTGGAGGCGATCGGGCCGTTCCCCACCCAGGCCATAAAGGGCGCGCTGGTGACCGACGAAGTGGCGGTCAACATGGCGCTTCGCCGCACGGGGAAAAAGGCGGCCCTGCCCTCGGCCGGGCTGGTGCACCACTACAGCCACGCCGCCTGCCTTGCGGCCATGCTGCGCGACATGCCCGTTTCGCGCATCGGGGCCTGGATGCGCGAGGCGGCGGGGAAATAGCGCCGTTACGGCGTCGGGACCCCGAGCAGGCGCAGCAGTCCGTCCAGGATGGTCAGCGGATGGGGCGGACAGCCCGGGACGTAGAGGTCCACGGGCACGACACCCGGCGCGCCGCCGCGGGTCTCGGCGCTTGCCGCGAAGATCCCGCCCGAGATGGCGCAGGCCCCGACCGCGATGGCGAGCCTCGGGTCCGGCACGGCGTCGAAGGTGTCGCGGGTCGCTTGATACATGTTTTGCGTCACCGGGCCGGTCACGGCCACGCCGTCGGCGTGGCGGGGCGAGGCCACGAAATCGATGCCGAAGCGGCCGAGGTCGTAGACCACCGTGCCAAGCACGTTGATGTCCGCCTCGCAGGCGTTGCAGCCGCCGGCGCTTACCTGCCGCAGCTTGAGCGAGCGGGCGAAGAGCTTGCGTCTGGCGGGCTCCAGGGGGGTGACCTCCGGCTTGGTCCCCGGGCGCAGGATAAGCCCCTCCCGGGTGGTTGCGGCCAGGCGGTGGTCGCCGGTGAAGCGCACCCGGCCGCCGGGGCAGGCCGCGCAGGCCCCGCACAGGATGCAGCGGCCGAGATCGAGATACAGGCCGTCATGGTCGAAGCCGAGCGCTCCGGTGGGGCACAGCCCGGCGCAGACGGCCTTGCAGTCCGAAACGCAGGGGCCGTCGACCAGCTCGGGCCGTCCCCGGTAGCGGGGCGGCAGCGGAGGGACGCTTTCGGGGAAGGCGACGGTGCGCCGGCCCTGTTGCAGGCGTTCGAGCAGAATGCGAAACATGGGCGCGTTCCTAGAGGTCGTGTCCGCAGTACGACAGATTGAAGCTCTTGTTGCACAGGGGAAAATCCGAAATCTGCTGTCCCCGCAGCGCCACGGCCAGCCCGAACCAGTTGTGAAAGGACGGGTCGATGATCTTGTAGGCGGCGAAACGGCCGTCCGGGCCGGTCACGGCCACATGGTGCACCTCGCCGCGCCAGCCCTCGACGATGCCGACGGCCAGACGGTCCGGCGGCAGCCCGTCCGGCATGGGCCGGCCTATGGGGCCTGTGGGCGGATCGGCCAGGGCCTTGTCCAGAAAATCGAGGGACGTTTCCAGCTCCAGCCGGCGCACCAGGGCCCGGGCGTAGACGTCGCCGAAATCGTGCAGCGACAGCGGGATGTCCTTGGGATCGGTCCCGGGCAGGGGGAAGGTGCGCCTTGCGTCCCGGGACAGGCCGCAGGCCCGGGCGGGGGGACCGACCAGCCCCAGCTCCTGGGCCGTCGTCGCCGTCAGCCGTCCCGTGCCCTCGAATCGGGCCAGGACCGTGGACGAGGCGAAGAGCAGTTCGCAGGCCCCGAAGGCGGCCCGGCGGCCGGCCTCCAGGCGCTTGGCCAGTTCCACGCGCGCCTCCTCGTCGAGGTCGACGGCTGCCCCGCCCGGGCGCACGATGCCCCGGCCGAAGCGGTTGCCGCAAAAAAGCGCGGTCATGTTGAGAAAATCGCCCCGGATGCGGCCGCAGTAGGACATGGTGGGCAAAAAGCCCACGTCGCCGGAAAGCGCGCCCAGATCGCCGGTATGGTTAGCCAGGCGTTCCAGCTCCAGGGCCAGGCGGGCGATCCAGCGGCCGCGCGGCGCGGCGTCCCGGCCGGCCAGGCTTTCCACCACGGCGGCATGGGCCAGGGCGTGCCCGATGGTGGTGTCGCCGGCTACCGTCTCCACGAGATGGGGCGTGCGGATGTCCGGGCCGCCGACCAGCAGGCGCTCGACGCCCCGGTGCTGGTAGCCGAGGCTTATTTCCAGGTGCAGAACGTTCTCGCCGGCGCACTGGAACCGGAAATGGCCGGGCTCGATGATGCCGGCATGGACCGGCCCCACGGCCACCTCGTGGACCTCTTCGCCCTGGACCTTGAAAAAGTCGGTGATGCCCGGCTTTGGACGCGGTCCGTCGGGATGGGGAAAGGACGGGGCGAAGCGCACGGGTTTGAGCCAGGGATGGCCCTCGGGCCGGATTTCCCACTGCTCGAAAAGCTCGCGCTCGAAAAGATGGCACTGCGGGCACTCGGGGGTGAGCGACGGGTAGGCGGTAACGGGTCCGGTGCGAAAGACGGCGAGCTTGCCGTCGTGGTCGCGTCCGGTCAGGGCGATAAGCCCCACGCCGCCTTTGCCGGGCAGGCCGAAAAGGGCCACCACCCGCCAGCCGTCGGCCACGCGGTCGAGAATCCGCTGGCGGAAATCGCCGAGCGACAGCAGGGGAATGTCGGCCAGGGGCAGGCTTTGGGTATGGGAAAATTCCATGGCGTCAGCCTCCGATGGCCCCGGCCACCCGGGAAAGAAAGGCCTGCAAGGGCGCGGGCAGGAAAAGGCCCAGCACAAGGACCAGGGCCAGCAGGGCGAAAGGCGGCCCCCAGGATACCACCGGTTCCGAAACCGGCGGATGAACGGCCGGCGGCACCGGTCCCTGGACCATGCGCAGGACCGTCACGGACATGCCGACGAAAATGACCGCCAGAAAAACCAGGTAGCCTACGGCGGCGGCAACGGCCCCGGCGGCGAACATGGCCCGCAGGATCAGCAGTTCGCTGACGAAGAGGCCAAAGGGCGGCGAGCCGCAGATGGCCAGGAATCCGGCCAGCCACAGCGCGCCGGTCACGGGCAGGGCCCGGGCGAGGCCCCGGGCGTCGTGGCAGGACCGCGTGTGGTACAGGGCCAGGATATTTCCCGAAACGAGAAAGAGCGCGCCCTTGGTCAGGGAATGGCAGGCGGCGTGGAGCACGGCCCCGAAAACGGCCCCGCCGCCGATGCCGACGCCCAGGGCCAAAATGCCCATGTGCTCGACGCTGGAATAGGCGAGCAGGCGTTTGTAGTCGCCCTGGCCGACGATGAAGACGGCGGCCACGCCCATGGAGAGCAGGCCGAAAAGGACCAGCAGCCCGCCGCTGAAATCGGCGATGCCGGCCGCGCCGAGAACCTGATGGGCGCGCAGGATGCCGAGAAAGGCGCAGTTTAAAAGGGCTCCGGAGAGAAGCGCCGAAACGAGGGACGGCGACTGGCTGTGGGCGTCGGGCAGCCAGTTGTGCATGGGGGCCAGCCCCATCTTGGTGCCGTAGCCGACGAGCAGGAAAATAAAGGCCGCCTTGAGCCAGGGTTTCCCGGCCAGCGCCGCCCGGGGCAGCATGGCGGCGATGTCCATGGAGGCCAGCGGACTGGCCGGATCGTAGAAGGCCACGGAAAAAAGGATGTTGCCGAGGAGGGCCAGGGCGATGCCCACCGAGCAGATGAGCAGGTATTTCCAGGTCGCTTCCAGCGAACGGCGGTGGCGGTGGAAATAGATCAGCGGCGCGCTCGAAAGGGTGGTGGCCTCGATGCCGACCCACAGGACGGACAGGTTGCGCGTGGTCGCGACCAGCGTCATGGAGGCCAGAAACAGGCACAGGCAGGCGGTGAAGATGCGCTCCGGGGCGTTTTGAAACATGGCCCCGTCCTGGAAATCGCGTTTGGCCCCACTGCCTTCGGCGCGCAGGTAGCCGGTGGCGTAGATGGCGGCGGCGAGAAACAGCAGGCTGGCCAGGGTCAAGAAGAGCTGTCCGGGCGCGTCGAGTTCCAACAGCCCGCCAAAGGCCGGGGCCGGCGGATGGGCGAAGGTGGCCGCGACGAGGGCGGTGTGCAGCATGGCCGCGACGACCAGCACGGCCCGGCGAGGCCGGTCGGCGGGCAGGGCCAGGGACAGGGCGGCGGCCAGGATCGGGACGAGAAGCAGGGCGTCGAGCATAGAGGATCAGTCCCGCAGGCTGCAAAACCGTCCGACGTCGATGGACTCGAAGGTCTTGTTGATGTGGTGGATGGCGATGCCCATGACGAACACGGCCACGAAGATGTCGAGGAGCACGGACAGCTCCAGCCAGACCGATCCCTGGCCGGAAAGGGGCGTGCCCAAAAGGAAAATGCCGTTTTCCATGCCCAGGTAGCCGATGACCTGGGTCAGGGCCTTTTTGCGGGCCACGACCAGCGTCAGGCCGGCGAAGATGGTGGTCAGCGCCGTGGGGAAAAGAAGCGGCGGGAAAAGCCCCGGCGGGAAGGGCAGGCGCGTTTCCAGCCAGAGGGAAAAGAGCAGCCCCGCCACCCCGGCCACCAGCGACAGGTGGAAGCCGATGGTCGGCTCCACCACCGGGTTGACCTCGAGACGGGAAAGCGTGCGGGCCAAAAGCGCCGGAAAGCCCACGCCCTTGATGGCGAACACGGCCAGCGACAGGGCCAGGGCGTGGCCATGGGCGGCCGGGCCGGTGAAAAGGAGCGGCACGGCCGCCAAAAGCGCCCCCTGGATGGCGGTCAGGCGGATCAGCACCCGCAGCCGCGAAATGGCCAGATAGGCCAGGTTGCAGCACAGCAGGGCCACCAGGACGGATTCGAAAAGCTCCACGCGCCTACCTCCAGAGCGTCAGGACCAGGGACAGGGCGGCCAAGGCCCCGGCCCCGCCGAGAAGGCGCGGCACGCGCACAAGCCGCAGCCGGGCCATGATCGACTCCACCACGCCGACGACGACCGCCGCGACCAGCATGGCGACAAGCCACCCTCCCCAGGCGGCCAGCGGCGGCAGGCCGGCCAAAGGCACCAAACAGCCGACGACCAGGGCGCAAAAAAGCCAGAGCTTCAGGGCCGCGCCGTACACGATGGCGGCCATGTCCGGGCCGCTGTGGTCGAGGACCATGACCTCGTGGATCATGGTCAGCTCCAGGTGGGTGTTGGGGTCGTCCACCGGCAGGCGGGAGTTTTCCGTCAGAAGCAGCACGAACAGCACGGCCGGGACGAAAAATTCCTCGGGCGCGAAAACCCGGCCCGGCCCGGCGAGCATGGCCGAGAGCGACAGGCCGTCGGTCTGGCTGGCCAGACACAGAAAGCATAAAAAGAGCACCGGCTCGGCCAGGGCGGAAAAGACGGCCTCGCGGCTGGCCCCCATGCCCTCGAAGCTCGAACCCGTGTCGAGGGCGGCCAGCACCAGAGCCAGCCGGGAGAGCCCGAGCAGATAGGCCATGAGCATGAAATCCCCGGCAAACCGCACGGGCGCGGGCTCGCCGCCGGCCGGGACCAGGGCCAGGGCGCAGGCCACGGCGGCCAGGGACACGGTCGGGCCGGCGACGAACATCCAGGACGCGGTGTTGCTTATGACCGCGCCTTTGCGGGCAAGTCTGGCCAGATCGAAGTAGGTCTGGAGCAGCGGACGTCCCTGCCTGCCGGCGAAGCGGGCCTTGACGCGGTTTATGACGCCAAGGAGCAGGGGGGCCAGAAGCAGGGCCAGGAGGGGATGGATGAAGGACTGCATGGCTTAGAGTTTCCAGGCCAGAAGCAGGACCACCGTGGCCAGGATGTAGAGGATGTAGAGGTGGACCCGGCCGTGCTGCACCACCTTGAGGCTGTCGCAGACCCGGGCCGCCAGCTCGAAAGCCGGTGTGAAGACCGATGTTTTGAGTCGGTCCGGGGCGGTGACCGTCAGCCGGGCCCGGACCGGAAACCAGCCTGGGGCCATGTCCAGGCGGCTTTTTTGGCCCATGGGGCCGGACAGGATCCTGGCCGCCGGCTCGACGAACGAGGCCGCGCCGTACTGGATACGGGCGGTGGGGGCCAGGTAGCCGCAGCCCCAGGTGGGTTCCCGGCGCGTGCCGGCGGTGGCGAGCAGACGGTTTCGCAAAATGAGGATGGCCAGGATCAGGACGAGCAGGCCGCCAAGGACGGTCAGAACGCCCCACTGCATGCCCAGGGCGTCGGCCACGGCCTGCCGGGCCGGACCGGCGCTTTGGCCGGGAAAGGTGAGCGCGGCCTGGGCGGCAAGGTCGAAAAGCCGGGGTGCGCTTACGGCCGCTCCCACACAGCAGGCGGCCAGGGCGATGACCGGGGCCAGGGCGCCCGGGCCCGGGGCATGGGCCGTTGCCGCCGCCTTGGTGCGGGGCTCGCCGAGAAAGGCCAGGCCGTCGGCCTTGGCCAGGGCGGCCAGGGCGAAACCGCCCACAGCGGCCAGGGCGGCCATGGCCGCGGCAAAACCGGCCCGGGGCAGCAGTCCCGGCAGATCGAGGCCGTGAAACATGGCCATGGCCAGGGTCAGTTCGCCGGCGAAGCCGGCCAGGGGGGGGAGTCCCGCGATGCCGGCGGCGGCCAGGGCGAAGGCCGCGCCGACGACAGGCATGCGTTTGCCGAGGCCGCCGAGGTGGCTTAAGCGCACGCTGCCGACGCCGTGGAGCACCTCGCCGGCGCACAAAAAGAGCGTGCCCTTGAAGGCCGCGTGGTTGAGCATGTGGAAAAGCGCTCCGGCCAGCCCCAGCACGGCCACGGTCGGCGCGCCGGCGTGCAATCCCACGCAGCCGATGCCGAACCCGAGCAGGATGATGCCCATGTTCTCCACGCTGGAGTAGGCGAGCAGCCGCTTGAGGTTGCCCTGGGCCAGGGCCTGGAGGATGCCGGACAGGGCGGTGGCCAGGCCCAGGGCGATGAGCACCCAGCCCTGCCAGGGCGCGGCCGGGCCGATAAGCTCCAGGGCGCGCCACAGGCCGTAGAGCCCGGCGTTGATCATGGCCCCGGACAGCACGGCCGAAACATGGCTCGGCGCGGCCGGATGGGCCTCGGGCAGCCAGACGTGGAAAGGAACGAAGCCGGCCTTGGCCCCGAATCCGACCAGGGCCAGCACGAAAAGGACGGCCGGCGCGGCAAGCCCGCCGTGGGACAGGGACAGGCGGATGGCCGCGAATTCCGTTGCGCCCGTGCTTGCCCAAAGCAGTGTGAAAAAGGCGATGACGCAGACCGCGCCGAGATGGGCGGCTATCAGGTAGACCCAGGAGGCTTCGCGCACGTCCGCTTCTTCGTCGTGGTGGGCGATGAGGAAAAACGGGGCCAGGGACATGATTTCCCAGGCCAGAAGAAAGCAGATGGCGTCCCGGGCGGTCATGACCAGGACAAGGCCGGCCAGAAGCAGGTTGTAGAAAAACCAGTGGGTGCCGGTGCGGTCCGTGCCGCCGTGTTCAGCGGCCAGGGCGGCCGCGCCGGAGGCGGCGCAGATGGCGCCGAGCACGCACACCGGCAGCAGGAAAAGCCGGCTGACCGGATCGAGCCCCAGCGAGAGCGCGCCCATGGGCAGGCCCCAGGGCAGAAGCATGGTGAGAAAACTATTGAAGGGACCGGACAGCACGGCGGCCAGGGTGGCCAGACAGCCCAGCACCGCGCCCGCCGCGCCGACGGCATTGCCCTTTTGGCGCAGGCCCAGGACGAGCAGGCCGCTTGCGATGAAAAGCGCGACGGCGACGAGAAGCCACTCCACGGGAAAAACCTCGCATGAAGGCCTTTTCTCGCGGAGATGCGCCTTCGGCCCGGAATTATGGAAAGAAATAACCGCTATGCTTGTTGCGTGACGCTGTCAATGCGGCGGCGGCGCGTGACGGGGAAAGGCCTGCGGTTGCAGGGCCCCTTGCGGTCAAAAGGCGCGTCGCTCCAGTCGCGGCAGGCGAACGTCGCGGAGGACTTGCGAGCGCACCAACGTAAAAGGCCCCAGGGATGTTTTCCCTGAGGCCTTTGGCAGTGGTCGCAACCACTTTTGTGTCTGGCGGGGCCGACGAGACCCCGGATGAACGCATCACCCTGGCCGAAGAGACCAGCAGCTGGCAGGGCCTCGCCGGCGTCTGCTCAGCGGGGCGTTTTTTGCGTTTCGCATTTTTTCTTGGCAGGCCTCGCCAGCATGGTTACTTTAAAAAAAATGCTTATATCTCATTTTCGAGTTCCCGAGGGATGGTCATAATCTTACCTGATCGATACGGTCCGAGGGCCGCTCTATGCAGAAGAAAATTTTCGCTTTGTGTCTATGCAGCCTCCTGCTATCGGCAAGCGCGGCTGTTGCGCAACCGAGATGGGGGCCAAGACATGGGTACGGTCCTGGTCCTGGTGTCGGCGTAGCACTCGGTGCCGGCATTCTGGGCGGAGTGGTTGGCGGACTGCTGGCAGCACCGTATTACGCTCCCCCGCCCCCGGTTTATGTAGCACCGCCGCCGCCTGGGTATTACCCACCTCCTCCTGGATATTACCCGCCGCCGCCTGGGTATTATTATCCACCGCCACCTCCATATGGGTGGTAGCGCAAATTTTTTATTGAAACGGCTCCTGATTCAGGGGCCGTTTCGTGTTTCTGGCAGGGATCGATCCCCTCTCCCCGAGGCTCAAGGGGCCGCCCGCGAGGTCGGGCTTGCTGATAATCGATCCGAATTGCTTTGAGGCGCACAAACAAAGACCTCGCCCAGCTTTTTTAGAGCCAAGCGAGGTCGTTATTTCGTCATTTTTCAGCGTTGCCGCATATTTTCCAGTTCGTTTCTACAATTTTTTCGTCGGTTCTTACCCGCATTCTAGACGATCAGAAAAGTCTTATCGTCTGATCGGCCTTGGTGCAGCACCTCGGGGCCTTCTTGGCTCGGCGACTCATTTCGCCTGCTATGCAAGTTCGTACCCCATCGGCTTCTAACCCCCATCTGGAGTTCCTGCATCGGCGCTCTCCTTCGAGATTGCCTTCCAGTGTAGAGATAAGGCTCTCTACTCCATTGTAAAGCGAAATCAGACAAATACTTCACACGGCAGGATGGGCGCGCAGACCAATCCGGTGGGGCGGGATTATTTACCGGGCAGGAGGCGCTTCATGCGGTCGGCATGGACCTTGGCCGCCGGCTGGTAGGAATAGCCGCGGCACGGACGATGGTATCGCCCTCGTGGGCGCAGGCTGTGACCGCAAAAGGTGGACGCCAACGAGCGCGCCACCCGCAGCTGCCAACAGTCCGAAGTATGTATTTTGCTGGAATCCACAAGAAGCATAGTGAATTTAATGTAATATTTGAGGGGATTTTATTTGTAATGGTAATAATACAATATCTTTTAAGCTATGTGTTACATATGGCGTAAAAATAAAGTCGATAAATCTGGTCAAAACACTGGCAATCCCCTCAAACCGTGGTATGAAGAGAAAGTTTCCAGAAACCACGAACCAAAGGATTGAGCGATATGAAAGTCAGCGCCCGCAATCTTATTCCCGGCACCGTCAAAAAGGTCAACATCGGTATGGTCAATGCCGAAGTCATCATCGAGGCCGGGCACGGTGTCGAAATTATTTCCATCATCACGAAGGAATCGGCCGAGCGTATGGGCCTGAAAGAGGGCTCCAAGGTCAAAGCCATGGTCAAGGCCTCCAGCGTCATGGTCGTCACCGACTAGACACTCCGCCTTCCCCCGCCATTTGAAAGGTCCCGCAGCATTGAGCTGCGGGACCTTTTTCTCTACGTCCTGGCCTGTCTGGTCGTTGCGGGAACGGTACGTGGAAAAGCTTGATTCGGCCCGTCCGTTTTTGAAGGTTTTGCGGCGCAAACGTGCGGAGAACGTACATTTGAACGTACCAACGTAAAAGGCCCCAGGGATATTTTCCCTGAGGCCTTTGGAAGTGGTCGCAACCACTTTTGTGTCTGGCGGGGCCGACGAGACTCGAACTCGCGCCCTCCGGCGTGACAGGCCGGCGTTATAACCAACTTAACTACGACCCCGCATGATCTTTGGTAGGCGGAACAGGACTCGAACCTGTGACCCTCGGCTTGTAAGGCCGATGCTCTCCCAGCTGAGCTACCCGCCCGCCCGGCGAGACACGGTATCTACGCAGGGCCCGTCCCGACGTCAACAAGTTTTTTCAAAAAATTTTGACCCAGGTGCATTTTTATTGCGATTCCGGTAGGCTGGAAACATCATCCAACCGCTGCCGGAGGCGCTGCCGTGACGCTTGTCGTTTGGCTTTTGACCGTTGTCTTCCTCGTATCCGCCGCCGTGACCGCGCTGACCACGGTTTTTTCCCTCTCCGCGGCCGCCCACCATGGCGCGCCCGGATTCCTGCTGCGTCCGTGCCGTCATCGCCGCGCCGCCTGTCGGCTCTACGGCATTGTCACCGGTCTGGCCAGCCAGTGCGTCATGCTGCTGACCTATCCCCTGGGGCCCTTTGTCGGCCGCCCGCCGGCGCGCGCCCCGGACCCGGGCGCGCCGACCGTGGTCTGCCTGCACGGGCTTTACCACAATGCCGCCGCTTTTCTCCTCGTTCGACCCGTGTTGGCCCGGTATGGCCTGAGGCGCGTGCTGTGCCTGTCCTACCGGAGCCTGGGCCCGGATTTCGAGGCGGTGGCGACGGCGCTTGCCGCCCGGGTGCGCCGGGAAGCGCCCGGGGAGGGACCGCTTCTCTTTCTTGGCCACAGCCTGGGCGGGCTTATGGCCCGGCGGATCATGGCCGAGGCTGACATCGCCAGGCGCACCCGGGCCGCCGTCACCCTGGGCACGCCGCACCGGGGAAGCACCCTGGCCAGGCTGGCCCTGGGCCGGCTGGGGCGCGGGCTGATTCCCGAAAGTCCGCTTTTTCCCGCTCTCGACGCCCTGCCCGATCCTCCGGGCGCGGTGCTTTTGTCCCTGGCCTCGCCGGTGGACAACATGGTCATGCCCCTTGCCGGGCTGGCCGTGGGGCGTCCGGGCTGGACCGAGGAGGCCTGCCCGCCGGTATCCCACGTGGCCATGCTCTATGTCCCCGCCGTGGCGCGTCGGGCGGCGGCCTTTCTCTCCGGCGTGGCTGCTCCCGTCCGGTAACATGTTCATGAACCGCAGCTTGGGCTTGTCCTTCGCACGAATATTGGGCTACGCTCGTTCGTCCCAGCACTTTTATGATCCGTGATCGACGGGGATGCCCTTATGGGAAAAAACGAATCCGCCCGCATCGGCTTTCGTGTCTGGCTTTTGGTCCTGACGATCTTCGCCTGCGTCCCCATGCTGCTTTTTTCCGTCATCTCCCTGGGCCTGCTTCTGAACAGCCAGGGCGAGGTCGAACGGGACCGGCTGCGTCGGGCGGCGGCCTCATTGGCCGGGACCCTGGAGCGCCATCTTGCCGCCAGGGCCAGCATGCTGACCGCCATCGCCAATTCGGCGGCCGCGAAAGACGGCGACCTGCGCCTGATTTACGAGCATGCCGCCAGGCTTGTGCGGCAATACCCCCGGCTTGCCTCCATCATACTGGTCGATGAATCCGGACGCACTGCCTTTAGCACGCTACACGCGCTCGGCACCCCTTTGCCCGAAACCCATGCCATGGATTTGCTGCGGTATACTCTGCAAACGGGGCAGGCGCAGGTTTCGGGCGTCTTTGAAGGGACGATATCCCACCGCAAGGTCACGGTGCTGGGCGTTGCGCTCACGATGGATTCCGGAGCGCGGTATTGCCTGGAAGATGTCCTGCCCGTGGTCGAACTCGAGGCGATTTTGGCCCAACAGCATTTGGGCGAGGCCTGGACAAGCGCCATTTACGGGGCGGGGGGCGACATCATTGCCTGCCATGGCCCGCGCCTTCTCGTCGGCGAGGCCCCGGCGGACGACCAGGGAAACGCAACGGCCACGAAGAGGCCAATCGAGCATGTCTGCGAAGCCCTGGACGGCACACTCGTGGAGACCTCCCTGGCCGGCGTGGGCCAGTGGGGCTGGACCGTTGCCGTCAGCGTGCCCCAGGAGTCCTTTGCCGCGCCGCTTCGCCGTTTGCTGGTGAAGATCAGCCTGGCCGGCGCGCTTTGCCTTCTCTCCGCGATTTTGGCCTCGTTCTGGCTGGCCCGTCGCCTCAGCCGCGACGTGAGCCGTCTGGCCACGGCCTCGGCCGCCCTGGCCGGCGGCTCGTCCAGTCTCGACGGGGGCGTTATCATCCGGGAGATGGGCGAGGTGCGGGCCTGCCTCTGGGCCGCCCACGAGCGGGAGGAGCTGGCCCTGCACGATCCCCTGACCGGGCTTGCCGGCAGGACGCGCTTCTGGGAACTGGCTCGTGAACTGGAAGGGCGCGTCAAGGACGACCCGAGCCTGGGGTTGGCCGTCATGTTCATCGATCTCGACGGGTTCAAACACGTCAACGACCACCATGGCCATGCGCGGGGGGATTGGATCCTGCAGCGCACGGCCGCGGCCCTGCGCGAGAGCCTTCGCGATACGGACGTTGCCGGGCGGCTCGGCGGCGACGAATTCGTGGTCAGCCTGATCGCCGGCAGGGGGCAGTTGCGTCAGGCGGCCACCTCCATCGCCGAACGCATCGTGTCCAGGGTCCGAAACCTCGGCTACGGCATCGGTTGCAGTATCGGCGTGTCGCTGTGCCGGAATTGCCCGCCCAATCTGGAGCGCTCCCTCAGTCTGGCCGACCAGGCCATGTACGAGGCCAAGGCCCTGGGGAAAAACCGCTACGTCGTGCGCGAGGACACGGCCGGAGGCTGAGGCGGCCGCGCGTCGCGTTTCTGTGTGCTCTCGCCGCAATGCGTCGGCGTCCCTTTCGGGGACGCGATCCTTCAGGGCATGGACTTGCGCATCTGGGCCACCAGTTCCTCCAGGGGCAGGTCGTCGTCGATGCGGTAGGGACCGTTTAAGGGGGCTTCGGTCGGCCGGGCGGGCGCGACGAACGTCTGGCCGGCCGGCGGCTCGGGCGCGCCGTTTTTAGCCGGGGCCGGTTCGGGGCAAGGCGCCGCCGGGGCGAGCTGGGGCGCTTCCATGGGGCGGACGTGGGCCGGGGTGTTGGGGCTTGGCCGGAAGGCCAGGGTCGGTGGCGTGAGCCGGGCCTTCTGGTCCAGGAATTCCTCCCGGTAGCGCTCGAAGGTGAACATGCCTTCGTTGCGGCCGGCCTGTTGGATGCCTTCGAGCTGGTTGAGGCGGTTTTCCCGGATCACGTTTTTGACCGAACTGCTGGTGCGCACGATGGACAGCACCGGCGCGCGAAATCCCACCCTGGCCAGCACCTCCATGCGTTGCACCACCACCGCCGCCAGGCATGAGGCGATCTGGGCCCGGGCATATTCCTGGGAGCCTTCGCCGTAGGCGTTGCACAGCCGCAGGAGCGCCTCCTCGGACGTGCCGGCGTGCAGGGTGGCGATGACCACGTGCCCGGCCTCGGCGGCGTTGACGGTCAGGCGCATGGTCTCGGGGTCGCGCAGCTCGCCCACCATGATGACGTCGCCATCCTCGCGCAGCACGTCCTGCAAGCCCTGCTCGAAGGAGAGGAAATGCGCGCCGAGCTCCCGCTGGTCCACGAGCGCCTTGCCCGAAGCGAAGCGGTATTCGATGGGGTCTTCGAGGGTGATGATGTGGCAGGAGCGGGTCTCGTTTATTTCCCGGATCAGGGCCGCGATGGTGGTGGATTTGCCGTTGCCCGTCGGGCCGCAGATGAGGATCAGGCCATGGGGAAGCGCGCACAGGTCGCGCAGGGACGGGTGGAGGTTCAGGGCCTCGAAGTCCGGGATGACCGAGGGCAGAAAGCGCACGGCCAAGCCTAGCCCGTCGGCGGAATAGAAGGCGTTGAGCCGCATCTGGGCGTCATGAAGATAGGACGAGAAGTCAAGTGACCAGCGTTCGGCCAGCATCCGGCGCTGGCGGTCGGTTGTCAGTTCGCGCAGCAGGGCCTCCAACTCCGCCGTGTCGAAAACGATATCCCGTTGGAAGTGGAGATGGCCGTTGCGGCGCACCGCGGCGGGCTGACCGGCCCGGATATGCAGGTCGGTGATGCCGTTTTTGACGCAGGTACTGACGAGTCGGGTGAATTTTTCCATGTCGGGCCTGATCATTTGGTCGGGGTGGTGACGGTGAGGCGGGACAACTCGCCGCTGGCCCGCAGTTCCGGGGCGTACATGGCCTCGGCCTGGGCCGGGGGCACGATGAAGCTGCCGGGGGTGACGGCCCGCAACAGGGCGTAATAGGCATGCCACTTGTCGTCGGGCAGGTCGGTGAAAAGAAGCGTGCGGTCGTCGCGCATGTCGAGGTAGCCGGCATCCGTTTTTTCGTCGGCTTCCATCCAGGGCAGGCGCTCGGTGGTGGAAAGACGCGGGTTTTCCACCTCCAACCCCGCCGGCAGCAGGTTTTCGAGCACCACGTTGGATACCGGCCCGGCCGTGGCCCGAACGGCGAACTTGACCACGATGAGCGCGCCCTGGGGCACGGCGTCGAGGTTTACGGGCTGGCCGCCCCGGGTGAGGTAGGTCCTGTCGATGGTTAGCCCCGTGGCCTGGGGCGCGTAGGCCGCCTGGGTGGGGATGGCCCGGGTGCGCACGGAATAGGCGCAGGCCCCGGGGGTGAATCCCTGGTTGACCGCGAAGCGCAGGTCGCCGGACTGGGGCAGGCCATGCAGGCTCACGACCTTGTTGCTGGAGAAATCCGACAGCACGCCCGTGCCGGCGTAGAGCACGCCGGAGAAGGGCGGCTTGGCCTTCTGCCTGGCGTGGAACTTGCCGAGGGCCAGCAGGGCGAAGGCGTTTTCCTGGGTGGAAGGGTAGGGCTCGCCCTCGAGCAGCCGGCCTACGTCCTCGGCCAGGCTCATGATCCTCGGGTCCGCCGGCACGGCGTCGAGCAGGGCGGAGAGGAACAGCGCCTTGTCGCGCAGCGTCGAACCCAGGTTGCCGCCGGTCTCCTTGTGCGGCTCGCCGGCCGGGACGGGACCCGAAAGCAGCATGTCCGCGGTGCGGGTGTTGCCGACGGCCGCGTAGGCCGCGCCGAGAAGCCCCCGGGCCTCGGCCGGGAGCCTCTTGGCCTGGCTGTCGCGCAGGTTGTCCATGGCCCCGATGTCGGCCCGTCCGGCCTTGGCCTCCACGTACAGGGCATAGGCGGCCAGGGTGAGGCCGGCCGGCTTGGACAGGTCCGCCTCGCGGCCGGTCTCTCCGGCGAAGGCCAGGGCCTGGGACATGACCCCCGGGTCCACCGGATAGCCGGCCCGTCCCGCCTCGGCCAGGAAGTTGGCGGCGTACAGGCTCATCCAGGCCTGGGGCTCGTTGCCGCCGGGCCACATGGAAAAGCCGCCGTTATAGAGCTGCATGCCGGTGACGCGGCGGATGGCCGACTGGACCATGGCCTGGGGCGTGGCCGACGTGAACGCGCCGGGCGCCATGGCCTGGGCCAGATCGGCGAAGTAGAGGAGCGGAAAGGCCCGGGACACGGTCTGCTCCAGGCAGCCGTACGGATAGCCGAGCAGGGCTTTCAGGTTGCCGGTGAAGCGGATGAGCGGAAAGCGGCCCACGGTGACGTCGATGCGGGCCGTGCCGGGGAGAAATTCCCCGGAGGCCAAGTTCGGCACGGTCAGCTCGGCCGTTTCCAGGGCCCCGGAGCGCACGGTGGTGCGCGGCGGCAGCGGCGAGCGCACCGCCACTTGCGCCGTGTCCGCCGAGGATTCGCCCCCGCCGGAGACGGCCACGTCGAAAGCGGCCACGCCCTCGGCGTTGCCCACGGTCACGGGGAATTCCACGGTTGCCGTGCCGCCGGAGGCGATGTCCACGTTGCGGGTGGGATCGGTCACGGTGACCGGTCCGGCGGCGGTGAGGCTTATGACGAAAGAGCCGGCCTTGCCGGTGTCGTTTCGCACCGTGACCGGAATTTTGGCCGCGTCGCCAAAGGAGAGAAAGCGCGGGAACGACGGCAGCAGCACCAGCGGGCTTTTGACCAGCGTTTTGGCCTCTGTCCCGGCGAAACGCCGTCCCGAGATGCCGACGGCCATGAGCCGCACCTGCCCCTGGAATTCGGGGATGTCGAAGCTGACCAGCGCCTTGCCCGTGGGGCCGACCGCCACCGGGCCGGACCAGTAGGCCACGGTGCGGCGGGCCGGGCTTTGGGTGCGCACGAAATTGGACAGGTCGTCCGTGCCGTCGCCGCCGCCGGCCAAGGCCTTGCCCATAAGCGGCGGCACCTCGGGCAGAAGCAGCGAGAAGGTGTCGTAGGTTTGCACCTGCAACTGGCGCTTGGCGTACAAGGCAGCGAAGGGATCGGGCGTTTTCTGGGCGATGAGCTGCAAGATGCCCTCGTCCACGGCGGCTACGGTGACGAGGCTGCCGGGCGGGGCCGAGACCTCGGCCGTGAGCTTGCCGTTTGGCCGCATGGCCTCCGGGGCGGCGAGGGTCAGCGGCAGCCGGCCCGAGGCCCGGTCCACGAACATCGGCGCCGCGCCGTAGGCCCGCGACGGCGTGTCGGCGGTGACATTCGCCGCCTGGCGCACCAGGGTCGCGGTCACGTACACGCCCGGCATGTACGCGGCCTTGACCGGCACCTCGATCTGGCCGGTGTTGCCGGCGAGGTCGAGGATCTGCACGTCGTGCACGTCCGAGCCTTCCACGGTGACCAGAAGCTTGCCGGCAAAGGGGGCGCGCACTTGGAACCGGGCGGTCTCGCCCGAGGCGTATTCGGCTTTGTCCGGGACAAGCTCCAGGCGGGCCGGATTTTCCACGGCCCAGGGCGAGTAGCCGAAGCCGCCGGCGTAGAATTCCAGCTGGGAGGTGGCCCCGGACTCGGGATCGGCCAGGGTCAGCCGGTAGCTGCCGAAGGACGGCGGCGTGAATTCCACGGCTCCCTTGCCGCCCGGGGCGTCCACGGTCCTGACGTCCACGGTCCGGGGATCGCGCACGGATTCGTACTTGAACGAGCCGTCCGGGCCCTTGCGCAGCACCGTCTGCCAGCGGTCGCGGTACAGCGTGGCCGTGAGTCCCTTGGCGGGGGTGGGCTTGCCCTCGGGAGTCACCACCACGTACTCGAAACGCACGGGCTTGCCTGGGACGGTGGCGTCGCTTTTGAGGCGCTTTATGCCCGGAAAAGTGGCGTAAACGTGGACCGGCAGCTTGGCCATGCCCGTCACGCCCCGTCCGCCGCCCTCGCGTACCCGGGCCGTGACGATGGCGGTCAGCGCCGCCGGCGGGTTCAGGTCGACCGGCAGGTCCGCCGTGTAGGAAGCCTTGCCGCCGGCGTCCAGGTTGCCGGTTTCCTCCAGGATTTCCGTGTCCTCGAAGCTGCGTTGCGGGTCGCCGAACACGTAGTCGCCAAAGCCCTTGGGGGCGAAGGCCGCCTTGATCAGCCGCACCCGGGCCTCGACCGGCAGGTCGGAACCCGGCGCGCCGAAGAGGTAGCGTCCGGCCACCGTGAAGGTGAGCGGTTTGCCGGCCTGTCCCGCCTGTTCGTCGGGATTGACGGCAACGCTGATGCGGTCGGGAACGAAATCCTCCACCTGGAAGCGGTACTGGCCGATGACCGTGTCCGCGACCACGAGGTCGATGGTGTAGGCCCCGGTGAGCGTCTGGACGGGCAGGGGCTGGTGCAGGGAGATCGTGCCCTTGGCCCCGGTCACCACGGTCTTTTCGCTCAATTTGCGGCCCTGCGGGTCGCTTAGGCGCAGGGTCACGGGCATGGACGGCGGCAGGCCGAGCCGCGTGTCGCGCACCACGGCCAGCCCCTCGAGGGTCTCGCCCGGGCGGTAGATGTCGCGCTCGCCGTACACGAAGGCGGTGTAGCCGGCCTCGGGCATGACCTTGCCGGAAACGTCGAGGCCGGTGGTGTCCACCTGGAACCGGTCGTAGAGCAGGTAGCTTCTGTCCGCGCCCTTTTGCACCATGATGAGGTAGGGCCGCTTGTCGCGAAGCGTTTTGGGACTGATTTTGGCCCGGAAAAGCCCCTTGGCGTCGGTCGTGCCGGCGGCCAGTTCCTGGTTCTGGTAGGACAGCACCCGCACGTTGGCCCCGGCCACGGGAGCCAGCGTGGAATAGGAAGCCGTCCAGACGAGCAGGTCGCCAAGCCCCTGCTTGGCCACGATGCCGATGTCGGTCATAAGCACGTAGCGCTGGAAGCCCTGGAACTTGCCGGGCACATTGACGGCCACGCGGTAGAGGCCCGGTTCATGGCCCTGGATGTATTTCTCCAGGTTGACCGGCGTGAGCACGGCGGCATTGCTTTTATAGCGCAGGGGAACGCGGCCGTTATAGATGCGGTCGCCCAGGCTGCCGTTGACCGCGCCGCCGCCGGACTCGTCGTCGAAGACGGAGTAGTCCATGGAAAAAAGCGGAAACAGGTTGTTGTAATAGACGCGGTCCACGGAAAGCTCGGCCGCGTTGGTGTTGATGCTCTTGATGGCCAGGTTCTTGTAGCCGTTTTTGGACAGGAAAATGCCCTGGTCCCGGAAATCCACGGACGGTTCCAGGTCGGGGATGCGCACCGTGCGGGAAAACGCAGCCTCGAGCACCGCGCCATCGGCCGCGACAAGTCCCTTGTCCACGGTCACGACGTACTCGCGTCCCGGCTCGAACGCGCCGCTTATGACCAGATCCGCGCCGTCGGCACTCAGGTTCGTTTCCAGCGACGGCTCGATCCGGATGTGCCCGGCGGTCAGGTCGTTGGCCTCGACAGGCGTGGACAGGGTCAGCCGCAGGGTGGACGCGCCTTCCTCGGCGTCGGCCTTGATCCGCCGCAGGCGCAGATGCGGGTCCAGGGCCACCGGGATGACGGCCACGGCTTCGGTCGCAAGCTCGATGTCGCCCTTTTGGGGACGCAGGCCCGGCGTCACGACAATCTTGATGTCGCGCTGCTCGGCCGTTTTGACGATGGGTTCGGACACGAAACCGATTTTCTTGCTGGTAGAGGTGGTAGTCAGGGAAACAGGCACGGGCTTTTTCGGATTACGGGGATCGATCAGGGAAATGTGGTCGGCCAGGGCCTTGGGATCGACGGCGCGATTGAAGGCCGCCTCCCCCCGGACCACGACCATGGCCCCGCCCTCGGGCGCGGGTTCGAGGTGGCCTGTCAGGCGCGCCACCTCGAAGGAGCCGTAGGAGGCCTTCCAGACGTCCTGGCCGGCAAGCTCCTGGGGCGCGGCCAGAAAATCCTTGCCGGAAAAGGCGAACGTGTAGCTTTTGGCCTGGGCGAAGCCGTCTGTGGGCGCGAAACGCAGCATGTACGGGGAAACCCAGGTCCAGGTGCCGGACAGGGGCGGCTCGACGGTTGCCGGGGCGGTCGACAGGACGGTTCCTTCCTTGGCTCCGGCCACGGGACGGTCGAAAGCCACCAGCACGTAACGACCGCGTTCCGGGTCCATGCCGAGGCCGGCCACACGGACGGCGTCGTGCGCGGCCGGGGCCCCGGACGCGGGGGACTGGGCGACCTGGCCCGGCTGCGGAGCCTTGGCCGGACCGCGTATCAGGAGGACAAATTCCCCCAGGGCGATGCACATGAGCACCACGATGACGATGTTTTTCACGTTGGCGCGACGGTCGCCGGGGGTCTTTTCGTTCATGCCGTCCTCCCGTCTATCCACTCATACCCATGTGTCGTTTTTTTTCAACCATGCGGCGGGGAACTTATTCAGTTGCAAAATAAATCCTGTCTGTTACCGAAAGCCATGCCCGCCAAGGAGGTCCCATGCGTCGATTGCATTGCACCCTTTTGACCCTTAGCCTTTTCGTCAGCGGCCTCTGCTGCGCTCCGGCCCTGGCCGTGACCGCCCAGGAAACCGGAAAGAAAACACTGTACGGAATGTTCAAGCAGACCCAGGAAGGCGGCATCGTTTTCCTCGATCCGCAAGAGACCGGCGTGGTCTATCTGCCATTCGATTCGTCGTCCAGCATGAGCGGCTATATCGATATACAGGTCCAGGTCCAAGGCGAGATCCGCGACTCGTTTAATCGCAACGGCAAGACCTATCGCGTGTTGACCGTCAGTTCCATCCATCCTCTGACGGCGGAATACGGTTCCACGACAGCCCAATCCGGCCGGAACATCGGCCTGCCCGGCACCGAAACGGCCGATGTGCATACCTATCAGAACAAGACCTGCTACCTGTACGATCGGTATGCGGTGCTCGAAACCTTGGCGGATTATTCCAACGGCCATACGTTGCGGGTGGTCTCGCGTACGACCGCCGACAATCCCTCGGCCGTGTGCGAAAACCTGCAAGGTACGCCGCTTTTCGAGATCCCGAACGGCGGAGATTTCACCTTCGCCGGCTTGTCGGGCGACACGCTCTTCGTGGAAAACGGCAAGCCCAGCGCCCTGCACGGGCTCATGGCCGTCAATCTGGCCCGGCAAAAACAAACCCTCGACGCCACCGTCCTGCCCGGAGCGGCCGTGAGCAAGGGAACCCTCCACTATACGGAGAACTTCAACGCGCTCAAATCCTGCCCGGCCGGCACCACGCCCATGCACAAGATGTCCCTCGACCTGGCCAACGGAAGGATACAAAGTTTGGGCAGTGGGTTTTGCAAGGCGTCGGGGGAGGGGACCCCTTTTTGAAAAAAGGGGTTCCCTCCCCCGAACCCCCTCCCTCCC